>JAFQUG010000366.1 GCA_017408625.1 Clostridia bacterium
ATGGATAAGCTGGCGCACCTCGTTACCATCCTTGTCTGTGCAAACAAGCTCGCACTTTGAGCCCTCTGCAACCTGCATTTCTGTATTTTTGTAGACATCACCGTATGCGTGACGCGCAATGGTAATGGGGGCTTCCCAGTTGCGCACTGCAGGGCGGATGGAATCAATCAGAATGGGTGCGCGGAACACCGTGCCGTCCAAAATGGCACGAATGGTGCCGTTGGGGGACTTCCACATCTCGGAAAGGTTGTATTCCTCCACGCGCTGGCGGTTGGGGGTAATGGTGGCGCATTTGACCGCCACGCCGTATTTTTTGGTTGCATAAGCCGAGTCAAAGGTGACCTTGTCCTTAGTGCGCTCACGCTCCACAAGTCCCAGATCATAGTATTCGGTGTTCAGCTCCACAAAGGGGTGGATCAGCTCGTCCTTGATCATCGCCCACAGCACGCGGGTCATTTCGTCGCCGTCCATTTCGACAAGCGGGGTTGTCATTTTGATCTTTTGCATGGTGTTACCTCCATATCATAACCCCATTTTGCCAATCGCTTGCATGCGAGAGAGCGCAAGGGTGTAAAAATCTTTGATCGGCATGGCAGCATAGCCGTCATGCGTGTGTTTATTGGGTTTATTGGAAAGCGTCAGCTCGCAGGTCAGGGGACCGTCAAAGCCGGTGGAGCGGATGCGACGCATCACGCCCTCCCAGTCGGCAATGCCGTCACCCATTAAAAGGTGCAGATCGTCTGTCCAGAAAATGTCCTTACCGGTCACACCCACGTTGTCGTTGAGGTGCGTGTGGCAAAGCGCGTGGCCGTACGCGGCCAGCATATCCTTACCACGGTTGTAGCAAAGCTCATGTCCTGCGTCAAAGCAGAAGCCGAGCGAGGGGTGTCCCGCAAACGCCTTGAAGATCGCGGCGAGATATTCCTCGCCCTCCACGTTTTCAAAGCCCAGTCGCACGCCAAGCGCGTCGGCGCGCTCCACTACCTTGGCAAAGTGCTCGATTCCCGCCTCGGTCGGGTCGTGATCCTCAAAGCCGATAAAGGGATGCAGCACCATCACGGGGATGCTGTGCTTGGCGCAGTCCTCAAGGCAAGCAAGATACGTATTGGTCTCCTTTTCTGCCGCCTCGCCGCCCTGCCACATGGCAGCCACACCGGTAAAGGGCGCGTGAATCGAGGTGTAGAGAAGGCCGTACTTGTCAGCCGCTTTACGCCAAAGCGGGGTCTTTTCCGTGTTCCAGCCGGTGAAAAAGCCGTTCCAACCAATCTCGGCAAGCAGCACTGCGTGCTCGTCGGGCGGCAGATGCGCACCGCCCATGGCATTGATCGCGTATTGATACTCTCCCGTAAACATCTTACTTGTTTCCGTTTGCGTAATAGTTCATCAGGCAGCCGTCCAGAATGATCTGCTTTTCGGTATCGGTCAGACCCTTGACGTAAAGCGTCAGAGCGTGCGTCGAGCCATCGGTGCAAATGACCGTAGCGTCAAATCGCTCGCAGCCTTGCGCAAGCTTTGCTCTGATGTCGGGCACGAACACGAAATCGCCCTCGGTGTAGGGGAATTCGGTGTCTTTGTCCAGTGTGAAGGGAAGAATGCCCCAGTTGATGCAGTTGGAGCGATAACGCTTGGTGGCAAATTCGTAGCAGATGTTGGCAAAGCCGCCCAGCACCTTCTGGCAGGATGCCGCCTGCTCACGTGCCGAGCCGTCACCCGGCTTGTTGGCAAACAGGCAAGAGCCAAACTGCGTGTTTTGTGCCAGAGCGGTTGCATCGCCCACGGCAGAAAGAGCACGGCAGAGCTTTTCGGAAATGTTCCCATTTCTTCGATCCTTTTCCTGCGCGGCAACCGCCTTGGAGCGTCCGACGTACTCGGGGCAGCGGCGGGAGAGCGCAAACTCGGCAAGGCGCAGGGGATTGGATCTGTAGGACGAGGTCTCGCCCGAGGGGATCAGCTCGTCGGTGGTGGTGACGGGGTCACGAATGACCGCCACCAGCTCGACAAGCAGGTTGTCTGCCAGCACGTATTGCGCCGGCCAATCGGTGATATTGGGACCCATGACCAGCGCGGTCTCGGGCTGCGGGTTGCCGTAGCCGTTGTAAACGCGCTTGTCGTAGGGGGAAGAGTCAAAGGAGTAGGTAGCGGGAGTGAAATCATAGTCAATATCGGTCGCCGCCGTGATCACACCGCCGTTTGCTGCGGTTGCCGCGATCGAACGCGCGTCCATGAGTGCCACGCAGGAGATCTGTCCCTCGCCGGGCTTGGAGCCCTCGCGGTTGGGGAAGTTACGCGTGGTATGGCGCAGGGATAGACCATTGTTGGCAGGCACGTCACCTGCACCGAAGCAAGGGCCGCAGAACGAGGGCTTGATGACCGCACCCTGCGCAAGCAAGGACGCGCTGACACCTTGTCTTGTCAGCTCCAGGGAAACGGGAATGCTGGTGGGGTAGACCGAAAGCGAGAATGCGCCGTCACCCACGTCACCCGTTTTCAGAATGGCATCCGCCTCGCAAATGGATTCATACATACCGCCCGCGCAGCCTGCGATCACGCCCTGATCGGCATGCACGCCATGCTCGTCCACCTTGCTCGTCAGAGCCAGGGGCGCACCCGGGAACAGCTGCTTGGCTTCTGCTTCAACGCCCGCAAGCAGCTCGCCGGCACGCGCGTTGAATTCGTGAATGGTATATACGTTGGAGGGATGGAAGGGCAGCGCGATCATGGAATCGATCTTGTCAAGGTCGATCCGGATCATGCGGTCGTAGTACGCGCCGTCCTCGGGAGAAAGCTCCTTGAAGTATTCGCCTCTGTTGTGGGTCTCGTAGAAGGCTTTGGTACAGTCGTCGGTGACCCAGATAGAGGATAGACAAGTGGTCTCGGTGGTCATGACGTCAATGCCGTTACGGAAATCCATGGAAAGATTTGCCACGCCCGGGCCGACGAATTCCAGAATTCTGTTCTTGACAAAGCCACCGGGGAATGCCGCACCCACAAGGGCAAGCGCTACGTCGTGCGGGCCGATGCCGCGACGGGGCGCACCGGTCAGATATACCAGCACCACCTCGGGGGCGGGGATGTCGTAGGTGTTGCAAAGCAGCTGCTTGACAAGCTCGGGGCCTCCCTCGCCCACAGCCATGGTGCCGAGAGCACCGTAGCGGGTGTGAGAATCCGAGCCAAGGATCATGCCACCGCATAAAGCGAGCTGCTCTCTTGCATAAGAGTGGATGACCGACTGGTTGGCGGGCACGTAAATACCGCCGTATTTTTTGGCAGCCGAGAGGCCGAATACGTGGTCGTCCTCGTTGATGGTACCGCCCACCGCGCAAAGGGAATTGTGGCAGTTGGTCAGCGCGTAAGGCACGGGGAACTTTTCAAGTCCCGAGGCGCGCGCCGTCTGGATGATGCCAACGTATGTAATATCGTGAGAAATCAGGGCATCAAAGCGGAGCTTTAACGACTCTTGGTCGTTGCTTGTGTTATGAGAAGCAAGGATCTTGGCCGCAATGGTCTTTTGGCGGGACGTATCCTTGTCGCGATCGCAGCTTCCGGGGCAGGGTGCACCGTTGCACAAAAACACGCCGGAATCGTACAGTGTCACTGCATTCATAAAAGGGCCTCCGTGATAAAAATGAATTACGATTATTATATCACGTTTTGCAAGAAAGGTCAATAGCATCTTGCAAATTCACGCTCCGTCCGCACGATTTTTTTGAAGCGTCGTTGACAGTATTTTCGATTCGTGCTATAATGAAAAAAACGGAAGAGGGGAAAGCGGAATGGACTTAGGCACAGAATCATGCTTCGTGCGCGAATGCATCAAAAAGGAATACAGGGAGCGCTTAGAGCTCGAGCTGCAATCAAAAAAACGCCGCTCAAAGGCGATGTCGCGTTTTGCTCATGATTGCGTAAAGATTCTGCAGGTTGGCTATCAAACCGTGACTGCAAACGAGCTTGCCCGTCTTTTGGGCGCGGTATCCGAAAAGGAATCCTGTTATCTGATCACGGACGGTGCAGGTGACGGCACAACCATGCCCATGCAAAAGGCAAGGGAGCTTTTGCAAAATGCGTATATGCCGGTCATTCTGATCTCGCCCGGTCTTGTTGTGATCAAGCCGGAAGCAGAGGGCGGCAGCGCGGCTTATTACGTTTTTTTGTTTGCAAGAGAGCGCGGATCTTGACGTATCAAACAATATGCGAAAATTTTGAAAAATCTCTTGCAAAAGAGCATATTTTGTGTTATAATCATGATGTGTTGTTATATATAGCATATTTATGCACAAAACATAGAGATATCACCCCAGGAAAAGAGGAAGTCAAAATGGAAAATCTGAAGAAACATTTGTCGACCATTCTGCTGGTCACGGGAGTCGTTTGCTTGCTGATCGCAGTCGTCATCGCTGTCATAGCCTTTACCGGTTGGAGCGAAAACATCATGCTGATCAACGTGCTTTTGCTGATCGCTGCGATTCTGACCGTGGTGCTTGGCGGACTGGTCATGTATCTGGCCGTCATTTCCGCAACCGTTACCCGTCATTTCTTCCTGTACGATAAAAACCTTGGCAAGAACATCAGGCCAAGTGAGCTGACCTTTGAGATCGTCAATAAGCGCATGACATATTTCATGAGAAAAATTGCCAACAACGAGCGTCAGGTCTGGAGTGCCAATATCGTTGGCAGCGACGACGAACGCTTCGGCAAGAACAACGTCTACCGCCCGTTGATGGCTTACAAAATGATCTACGATCTGACCGAGCATAACCGCCCCGAATACTGGAAGCTGTTCTCCGGAGCAGACGTTGCAATCATTTCCTCGATCTGCGACGCGCTGACCGAAAACGGCGACGCACAGCTGGGGGCAACGCTGGTGTTCCTTCGTGAGCATCACGCGGAGAATATTGACAAAATCAGCCATTTCTTTATGGACAATCGCGCCTACATGCAAAAGCAAATGGTCAAATACGTACAGGCTCATATCGACAGCATGTACATGGAGTGACGCAATAGGGGCGAGAGATCTCGCCCCTTGCTTTTTTCAAAACTGTTTGAGCCGCCACGGGCGGTATGGAGGTTAGTATGTTTCGCATCAAAGTAGCAGACGTTTGCGTCGAAATAGACAACCGCTACGGCTTTGTCGAGGACGTTTGCCGTGACTATATCGTAAAAGGGGATTGCATCCCCGCCTTTCGCGTACAGATCTCTAGTGACGAGGTGCACAGAATGCTCTCGGGTGCTACCTGGAATCTGACCGCGCCCATGGCGGAAAGCTATCTGATCAACCGCGCACTCTGCCGCAAAATGGCCGAGTTTGACGCATACCTGTTCCATTCCGCGGTTATTACCTATGGCGGTAAGTGCATTGCGTTTTCGGGTACAAGAGGCACGGGCAAGAGCACGCACGTAGGCCTTTGGAAAGATAGATTTGGCAAGGATGTGACCGTGATCAATGGGGATAAGCCCTTGCTTGCGCTGAGAAACGGGCAGCTGATCGCCTACGGTACACCCTGGTGCGGCAAGGAGGGCTGGCAGACCAATGCCTCGGCGCGCCTTGACGCAGTCGTGTTTTTGAAGCAGGCCAAGACCAATTCCATCGAGGCCATCGATCAGGAAACCTTCACCCATAAGATCAGCGAGCAGATCCTGCCGCCCGCAAACCACGAAATGGCGGACAGATTTGCAGAGCTGTTGCATCACACGGTCAAAAACGTACCCGCTTACGTGCTCTCGTGCAATATGAGCACGACGGCGGTGGATACTGTGGTCAGGGAAATATTCAAGTAAAAGAAAAGAGTATTGAATGATGGCAAGGAGAGGAGAAATTGCATGAAATATTTGCGCTTTTTCATAATTGTGCTTATATGCATATTATTGGTTTCGTCGGTATCCTTGAGTTGTCTGGCGGCTGACTCATCCGAAACGGAAGTAACGGATACTGAAGCGGTGGAATATCCATGGTTCATTATCTGGAAAAATCTGCCCGAACACGAATTCTTTGAAAATGAGGAGCCCGGAAGACCGTTTAACGTCTCTCCGCGTCTTTGGTATGTTGCGCATCACGAGCCTGCCCAAGCGTACAATGTAGACATTGCATTCGTTGGCTTTCAAAATATAACGCGCGAGTTATTGGACGAGATAGGCACTGAATATGCCAAAATGCAGGGCTATGAGAGCCACGACGCTTGGTATGAAGCCAACAGGCACAATGATCAAGAACGGGCAACCTTTTCAGAATACAAAATGGATCAAATTTTGAAATGGCTGGGCGAAACAAACAAGGATTTGCTTGAGCAGTATTTACGCCCTGAGGATGAGTATCAATTCAGTGAATTATTTGTCCCGACAGTGAACGTGACGTGTACGTTAAGCCTTGAAAGGATATTGGAAATTGCTGCCACTGCGGAAAGTAAAAACGTTTGGATCGATTTGGACATGGCACAGCCGGTTGAGGGCATTGATTTTTACGAACCGGTGATGGAGCCCGGTGGGACTTCTGTAGCAGAAACAGAACCGCCGACTACCGATTCACCTGAAACCTCGTTGCCCCAAGCCCAACCCTCTGTCACCGAAGAAACAACAGAAGCACCGACCGCGACAGAGCAACAAACGACCGAATTGCAGAGCGAGAAGAGCCGTTGTACGAGTGTGATTGTGTTTCCTTTGATGTTGATCATGCTTGCTTTACCCATGCCGTTTGTTTTTAAAAAAGTTAAGTGATCATTTGCGACCGCGCCCGAAAGGGCGCGGCGTTTTTTGTATTTGCAAAAGATTGAGCGTGCTCGGGGAAGGTGATTGAGAGGTGGGTGATTTATAAAAATATTTTTGTCAAATTCAAGGAATTTCTTGACAAAGCGTATTGGAAATGCTACAATAGTGTTAAACTGGCGGAGAATTGGTTCTTGTGAAAAAACAAGGCGTTTTTCGCCGCAATTCTGGCAACATGGAGGACTTCCGAATGGAAAGAACGCAAACCAAAGGCAATGCAAAGATCGCGCTTTTGTTTGATGCGGGCACCTTTGTGGAAACGGGTGCTTATATCAAGCGCGCAGGCTGTGCCGAGGAATTTGAAGGCGTGATCTGCGGCTACGGCTCTGTGGACGGAAAGCTTGCTTTTGCTTTCGTGCAGGACGGTGACCGCATGAAGGGCGCATTTGACGCAACGGGCGCAAAAAAGATCTCCGCGCTCTACAAAATGGCCAAGGCCGCAGGCGCACCCGTCATTGGTGTATTTGACAGCGCAGGCGCACTGGTGCCCGAGGGCTCCGGTGTATTGTCTGCTTACGGCGAGCTGCTGGCAGAGATCTCTGCGGCATCCGGCATCATTCCCCAGATCAGTGTGATCGTGGGCAATTGCACGGGTCTTGGCGCAGTCGCTGCAGGCATGTTTGATCTCAAGATCGCGGCAGATACCGCAAACGTATATCTCTCGTCCGATGCAAAGGGCGCAGACATCGCGGATATTGCATGCACTGACGAGGCAGAGGCATTTGCATCGGCAAGAAAGCTGATTTGCATGCTGCCTGCCAATAACCGTGACGTGGCTTGCACCCCTTGTACCGACACGCCCGAGCGTGCGGTTGCGGCAAACGTAGCAGATACCGCAGCATTGGTCGCAGACGTCTGCGACGCTGACAGCACGCTGCTGCTGGGTGGTGCACACAAGGACGGCATGCTGACCTATCTTGCAAGCATTGGCGGTGTGGTTTGCGGCATCGTTGCCACCGACCGCGCACAGAACGGCGGCAAGCTGACCGAAAAGGGCGCACGCCGAGCAGCCAAGCTGGTCAATTTCTGCGATTGCTTCCATATTCCTGTTGTCACGCTGGTAGACAGCGACGGCATTGACCCGAAGTGCGCATCCTGCGGCGTCAAGGCGTACGGCCTGCTTTCGGGCGCGTATGCATCCGCTGCTTGCGCAAAGGTCACGGTCGTCACCGGCAACGCATTCGGTGCACCCTTTGTGCTGCTTGGCAGCCGCGCACAGGGCGCAGATCTGGCCCTTGCGCTGACCGATGCCAAGATCAGCCCCATGACGCCCGCTGCAGCAGTCGCATTCCTGTATAACGACGAGATCACTGCGAATAAGTCCAGAGCCGAGGTAGAGGCCGAGTATCTTGCATGCAAGGCAAGTGCCGTTGCCGCGGCCGAGAAGGGCGATATTGACGATGTCGTACCCGCAGAGGAGCTGCGCGCAAGACTTTGCGCAGCACTTTACATGCTGGATTCCAAGGCTGACGGCGAGCTTGGCCGTAGACATGCCAATCTGCCTCTGTAAATAGGGGAGGGCAATATGGATCGTACATTTTTGAAAAGAGCCTTGCTGCTTGTGCTGTGCATGCTCTTTGTCGGCAGCTTGCTGATGCTTGGCATTGCAGCCACCGAGCAAGTCACAGAGCCCGAGGTCACGGCACAGGCAAGCAAGAATCCCACAAACGAGGAGCTTGGAGGATTCTTCTCAGCACAGAGAATCGAGTATGCAATCACGGTGACGCTGCAGGGCATGCTGATGATTTTTGCGGTGCTGAGCATTCTGTGGGGCGTTGTTTCCTTGATGAAGGTGTTTTTACACGATATCCCTCAAAAGCGAGCTGCCAAGAAGCAGGCACTGGCATCCGCCGTTGCAAAGGTCGCAGCTCCCGCAGAGCAGCCTGCCGAGGTCGTACCGGCTGCAGCCGATGACGACGGTGAGCTGGTAGCCGCCATCACAGCAGCCATTGCAGTGATGCTGCAGAGTGAAGAATATAAGGGCCAATTTGAAAGCGGATTTCGCGTCGTGTCCTTTACGCGTAAGGGCGGCGCTTGGAACAAAGAAAACTGAGAAAGGGTTTGGTAGAATATCATGAAAAGATTTACAGTAACAGTAAACGGAACGGCATATGACGTCGTTGTAGAAGAGGTCAGCGAGGGCGCAGCTCCCGCACAGGCACCCGCAGCCCCCAAGGTAGCACCTGCTCCCAAGGCAGCTCCCGCACCCAAGGCGAGCGGCGCGCAGGGAAGCGTACAGATCAAGTCTCCCATGCCCGGTAACGTTCTCAAGGTCAACGTCAAGGTTGGCGACAAGGTAGGTAAGGACACCGTCGTTGCAGTGCTTGAGGCTATGAAGATGGAAAACGAGATCTTTGCAGGCCAGGACGGCACCATTGCATCGGTTGAGGTTGCGCAAGGCGCATCCGTGACTGCTGATCAGGTACTGATCACCATGAACTAAACCCGAAAGGAACGATATTATGCTTGACAGTTTGTTGGAATTTCTGACAGGCACGGGTATCTGGCAGCTGTTCTTTGACGCGGTCGAGTCCGGCGGACTCTTTACGGTCGCGGGAAGTGCATGGGCGTTTGACTGGAGCTGCTGGCAAACGCTGGTCATGCTGCTGGTCTCCTTTGTTCTGATCTATCTGGCCATCGGTCAGAAGTTCGAGCCCCTGCTGCTTTTGCCGATCGCGATCGGTATGCTGCTGACCAACCTGCCGGGTGCGGGCATGTTCCACCTCGATTTCTTTATTGCGGATTCGATCGATTACATGCACATTTTACACCATGGCGGATTGCTTGACCTTCTGTATCTTGGCGTAAAGCTGGGTATTTACCCTTGTCTGATCTTTATCGGCATCGGCGCGATGACCGATTTTACCCCCTTGATCGCAAATCCCAAGAGCCTACTCATCGGTGCGGGAGCACAGTTTGGCGTGTTTGTCGCCTTTGCAGCCGCATTGCTTTCGGGTATGTTCGGCCTGGAGGCAGCCGCATCCATCGGTATCATCGGCGGTGCGGACGGCCCGACGGCGATCACGGTAACCAAAACGCTTGCTCCCTCGCTGCTTGGCGCGATCGCGATCGCAGCATACAGCTACATGGCGCTCATCCCCATGATCCAGCCGCCCTTTATGCGTCTTTTGACCACCGAAAAGGAGCGCAAGATCAAAATGACCAACCTGCGAAAGGTTTCGCAGCTGGAAAAGATCCTGTTCCCGGTCGTGGTTACGGTCGTGGTCGGATTGATCGTACCCGATGCGCTGACGCTGATCGGTTGCTTGATGTTCGGTAATCTGCTCAACGTGTGCGGCGTTACCGAGCGTCTTTCCAAGACGGTGCAGAACGAGCTGATGAATATCGTTACGGTATTCCTCGGCATCAGCGTAGGTGCTACGGCAAGTGCAGCGAACTTCCTGCGCTTTGAAACGCTGCTGATCATCTTCTGCGGTCTTGTAGCATTCTGCATCTCCACCTGTGGCGGCCTGATCACCGCAAAGATCATGAACTGGATCACGGGCGGCAAGATCAACCCGCTGATCGGCTCTGCGGGCGTATCTGCCGTGCCTATGGCAGCGCGCGTCGCTCAGATCGAGGGTCAGAAGGCTGATCCCTCCAACTTCCTTCTCATGCACGCCATGGGACCCAACGTTGCAGGCGTTATCGGCTCTGCAGTCGCGGCAGGCGTATTCCTGTCCATGTTCGGTTAATCAGAAAGGGAATATAGACATATGGCACAACTCAAAATTACAGAAACAGTATTGCGTGACTCTCACCAGTCACTCATTGCGACCAGAATGACCACAGAGGAAATGCTTCCCATTCTGGAGCAGATGGATAAAGTGGGCTACCACTCCTTGGAAGCATGGGGCGGCGCAACCTTTGACTCTTGCATGCGCTACCTCAACGAGGACCCTTGGGAAAGACTGCGCACCATTCGCGCACACGTCAAGAACACCAAGCTGCAGATGCTGTTCCGCGGACAGAATATTCTGGGCTACCGTCACTATTCGGACGACGTGGTCGAATACTTTGTGCAGAAGTGCATTGCAAACGGTATCGATATCATCCGAATCTTCGACGCACTCAACGATCCCCGTAACTTAAAGACCGCGATTGACGCAACCAAGCGCGAGGGCGGCCACGTGCAGGCAGCGTTCAGCTATACCACCGGCCCTGTGTATACCATGGAGTATTATGCCAAGTATGCAAAGCAGCTGGAGGAGATGGGTGCGGATTCGATCTGCATCAAGGATATGGCAGGTCTTCTCAGACCCTATGATGCTTACGAGCTTGTCAAAACGCTCAAGGCAAGCACCAGTTTGCCCGTGCAGCTGCACACCCACTATACCGCAGGTCTTGCTTCCATGACGCTGCTCAAGGCAGCCGAAGCAGGCGTGGATATCGTGGATACTGCGATCTCTCCCATGGCTATGGGCACCTCGCAGCCTCCCACAGAGGCATTCGTGGCAGCCGTGCAGGGAACACCCTACGATACCGGCCTTGACCTGGCAGAGCTGAACAAGATATCCAAGCACTTCGCACCTCTGCGTGAAAAGTACCTGGCATCGGGTCAGCTCAACCCCAAGGCTCTGGCAGTTGACGTCAACGCGCTTCTTTATCAGGTGCCCGGAGGTATGCTGTCCAACTTGATGAAGCAGCTTTCCGACGCAGGCAGATCGCATCAGCTGACCGAGGTGCTTGAGGAAGTGCCGCGTGTCAGAGCAGACGTCGGTTATCCTCCTCTGGTCACGCCCTCGTCT
Organism: Clostridia bacterium; assembly: GCA_017408625.1. The sequence continues at coordinate 11,505 of JAFQUG010000366.1, forward strand.
CAGATCGTGGGTACGCAGGCAGTATATAACGTGATCATGGGTCAGCGTTACAAGACGGTCACCAAGGAATTCAAGGACATCGTGCTTGGCAAGTACGGCAAGACTCCCATGGAGATCGACCCCGCATTTGCAAAGAGCATTGTGGGTGACGCAAAGCGCATTGATTACAGACCCGCGGACGACCTTGCTCCCGAGCTGGAGGCGATTCGTGCGCGCATTCCTGCGGGACTGGTTGAGCAGGACGAGGACGTATTGTCCTATGCGCTGTTCGAGCAGATCGCACTCAAGTTCTTTGAGTACAGAAAGAACCAAAAGTACGGCGTGGACGCAAACGCCGACAAGGCAAGCGGCATCCATACCGTGTAATGACATAAAAAGGGCAGAGACGAGCGTCTCTGTCCTTTTTTGCCCCACCGGGCCACCGCCACAGGATGAAAGTTTTCGCCCGCCTTTTTAAAATGGCGGCGGGGACTTGGGGCAGAGCCCCAAGTCGCGCCCGCAGGCGCGAAATCTCTTAACGGCATTTCTTTGGTTCTTTCTTTGTGCCAGCGGTGTCAAAGAAAAGTACGGAGAGAATTTTCTCAATGTTACATGTCCTAATTCATTTCGTTCTTTTTCTTGGCTATGTAGCCGCAAGAAAAAGAACCAAAAAGAACGGCGTTTGGAGAGTTTCGCCTCTGCGGAGGCGACGAGGGCTTCGCGCCCTCGACCCGCCGCCTTTTGAAAAAGGCGGGCAAAAACTTTCATCCTGCGAGAGTAGTCCGCTGGGGGAAGCGACGCAAAAACTTTCATCCTGCGAGAGTAGTCCGCTGGGGGAAGCGACGCAAAAACTTTCATCCTGCGAGAGTAGTCCGCCGGGGGAAGCGACGCAAAAACTTTCATCCTACGAGAGTGGCCCGCTGGGGGAAGCGACGCAAAAACTTTCATGAGTGTTTTTGCTTGAAAACATTTGACAAACGCGCAATTATATGCTATAATACTATGATTAAAATCTATAACTATGCCCAAAGGAGGGATGAGAATGGTTACCATCACGGGCGTGGATAAGGGAAGCCGTGCGGACAGACACGGCATAAAGCAAGGCGACGTGCTGCTTTCGATCAATGACCGAGAGATCCGTGACGTGCTTGACTACCGTTTTCATCTGGCCAATCATACGGTCACGCTCAAGCTGCACCGCGGCCCCGAAATTATCACCGTGACCATCCATAAGCAGGAATACGACGATATCGGCCTTGATTTCGAGACCCCGCTCATGGATAAAAAGCAGCGCTGCGAGAATAAATGCATCTTCTGCTTTATCGATCAGTTGCCGAAAGGCATGCGCGAAACGCTCTATTTCAAGGACGACGACTCCCGCCTTTCCTTCCTTCACGGCAATTACATCACGCTGACCAATATGTACGACCGCGATATCGACCGCATTATTGAAATGCATATCAGCCCGGTCAATATCTCGGTGCACACCACCAATCCCGAGCTGCGCTGCTTTATGTTGCACAATAAGCGCGCGGGTGAGGTGCTCTCCTATATGAAGAGACTGGCCGACGCGGGCATTACGCTTTGCGGACAGATCGTGCTTTGCCGTGGCATCAACGACGGCGCAGAGCTTGACCGATCCCTGCGTGATCTGCAAGCCCTGTATCCCGCTATGTCCTCGGTCTCGGTCGTGCCCGCAGGGCTGACGCGCTACCGCGACAAGCTGTACGAGCTGACGCCATATACCCCCGAGGAATGCGCACAGATCATTGCGCAGGTCAATCGCGTGGGTGACGAATGCTATGAAAAGTACGGCACGCGCATCTTCTGCTGCGCGGATGAGCTTTATATCAAGGCGGGCTTGCCGCTGCCGGGTGAGGAATACTATGGGGACTACGACCAGATCGAGAACGGCGTTGGTATGATCACCTCGCTTTGCACCGAGGTTGCCACAGAGCTTGACTTCGTGGACGAATACAAGCAGTTCTACAAAGCCCCCAGACACGTCAGTATTGCCACGGGCGCAGCAGCCTATGATACCATCTGCGCGCTTGCATCCAAGCTGGAGCAGACCTTTGAGGGCTTGCAGGTGGACGTGCACCTCGTGATCAATCACTTTTTCGGAGAGAGCATTACCGTGGCAGGGCTTCTGACCGGCTGCGATATTGTCGGGCAGCTGCAGGGCAAGGAGCTTGGCGATTGCTTGCTCATTCCCGAAAATACCTTGCGTGCAGGGGAGGATACTCTGCTTGACGATATGACCGTGGAGCAGCTATCGGCCGCTCTTGGCGTGCCCGTTTTCCCCTCGGGCAACGACGGCGTCGGCTTTGTGGAGTCGGTGCTGGGCGTAAAACTTTGTGAGTAAAGGAGATTTATATAGATGTCTAAACCTGTAATCGCTATCGTGGGTCGCCCCAATGTGGGAAAATCGACCCTGTTCAATAAACTGATCGGTGAGCGTCGATCGATCGTGGAGGACGTTCCGGGCGTGACCCGTGACCGTATTTACGGCGAGACCGAATGGAGAGGCAGAAAGCTGGCCGTGATCGACACGGGCGGTATTGAGCCCAAAACGGGTGATGTGATCCTGTCGCAGATGAAGAACCAGGCGCAGATCGCCATTGACGACGCGGACGTGATCGTATTCATGTGCGACGTGCGTACCGGACTGACCGCCAACGACCGTGATATTGCGGTCATGCTCAAGCGCAGCGGCAAGCCCATTGTGCCTTGCATCAACAAGTGCGACCGTGTTGGCGACCTGCCTTACGAATTCTACGAATTTTACGAGCTTGGCTTTGCGTGCGATCCCATCGCGGTCTCTTCGATACACGGTACGGGCTCGGGCGATCTTTTGGACGCTTGCCTGGAGTCTCTTGGCGAGTGGGACGACGCAGAGGAAGAGGACGATTCGATCAAGGTAGCCGTCATCGGCAAGCCCAACGCAGGCAAATCCTCGATCATCAACCGCTTTATCGGCCAGGAGCGCATGATCGTTTCTGACATTGCGGGCACGACGCGTGACGCAGTAGACACCCGCGTGGAAAACGAGCAGGGCAAGTTTACCTTTATTGACACAGCAGGTATTCGCCGTCAGGCTAAGATCGACGATAAGATCGAAAAATACAGCGTGCTGCGTGCACACATGGCTGTGGAGCGCGCCGATGTTTGCCTTTTGATGATTGATGCATCCACC
>JAFQUG010000367.1 GCA_017408625.1 Clostridia bacterium
AGCAATTGCCCCGTCTGGCGCCTGTGTATTATTCGCTGGGCAATCATGAAACGGGAAAAACGGGCAGGAGAGCGCCATTGGGAGAGGGCGTGCAAGAAAGCGTGCCGCTGAGTGAAAAGGCGCAGATGATTGCCGATGAGCTTACCCGACGTGACATTACGGTGCTTCATAATCAGTACGTTCAGCACACGTCGCTGTGCATCGGCGGACTGACGTCCGCGGCCGGCGGCGTGATCGCAACGGATTGGCTTTCAGATATGCAAAGCCAGGAAGGCTTTCGTCTGCTTTTGTGCCATCATCCCGAATATTACGAGCGCTACGTTAAGCGCTTTGCGCTTGATCTGACCGTCAGCGGACACGCGCACGGCGGGCAATGGCAGTTCTTTGGACGGGGCGTATATGCCCCCGGGCAAGGACTGTTCCCTCGCTATACAAACGGTTTTTATGATGAGCAACGCCTGCTCGTAAGCCGAGGCTTGGCAGACCGCTATCACATCCCTCGCCTTGGCAATCCCAAGCAGACCGTTCTGCTTCATCTTTTGCCGGGCGAAGCATAAAGCACCCAAGAGGAGTATTTTTGATGACGCTGGAACAACGGCACGCCCAGGTGCAGTCTTTTCTGGGAAAGCTCGTACAGATTGAGATCGATCGCCCCGTGGGTTACGTTCATCGCAAGGGGGACAAGACGCTGATCTATCCCATCAATTACGGGTATATACCGAACGTGATCGGCGGGGACGGCGAGGAGCTTGACGTTTACGTTCTCGGTATTTCCGAGCCCGTTCGCTCACTGACCGTTCGTGTTATTGGCATCGTATACCGCGCGGATGACGTCGAGGATAAGCTGGTCGCAGCTCCGGATGGTTGTACCTACACGGCAGAGCAGATCGCGAAGGCCATTCACTTTCAAGAAAAGTATTACAGCTCCACCGTAGAGGTTTGGAAGGCGTGAGGAGCGCCTTGCTTACGCCCCTCTCAAAAAAGCGGGGAGTTGACGGCAATACGGATGCCAACAAATATCGGCAGAGATATGCATTCTCTGCCGATTTATACTATAAAAGGTTGCAACAAATAATATGCAGAAAAAAGCAGTAGTGGGCTTGTGATAAAGTAGGATACAAAACGGTAATTTGCCGTGAAATCAACACTTTGTGCAAAACGTGTTGTTCCTTTTCTCCCGCATTGGTGATATGATAAAGATACCAAAATGAAAAGGAGAAGCAAAATGAACACAGACAAAATTTACGCAGAGTCCATCGCCAAGGAGTATGCTCCCAAAGGCAACTCCAAAATCATCGCACTTCGAAAGCTGGATGCAAAGGCCAAACGGCCCGCAACCGTTTTTACCTACACCTGCGGCATTGTATCCACGCTTGTATTAGGAACGGGAATGTCTCTTTCGATGCAGGTTATCGGCAATCATATGTTGGTTGGCATCATAATTGGTATCATCGGCTTGCTTGGGTGCGGTGTAAATTATCCCATTTACAAAAGGATCCTTGAAAAAGGAAAATCCAAAT
>JAFQUG010000368.1 GCA_017408625.1 Clostridia bacterium
GATCCCGAAATCCCTCCCGAGCAGCCCAAGGATGCACTCGAGGTAAAAAAGGAGGAATTGGACGCCATGAAAAAGACGATCGGTGCAACGACCGATACGGTTCTGTACGTCAAGGACTTCGGTGCCGTGGGTGACGGCGTCACCGACGACGGTGCTGCTATCTTTGCAGCAGTCACAGCTGCCGCAGAGCAGCATGCAACGCTCAAATTTGAGCAAGAAAAATCCTACTACATAGCATCCGTTCCCGGAAGCCGTCTGACCCCCTTTGCGCTTAACAACGTGCATGACATGACGATTGACGGCTGCAATTCGACCATTCTGATCGCGCCCGACATGCGTTATATCCGCTTCTTTGATTGCGGAAACATCAAAATGACCAACCTGCACTTTGACTACGCTGTACCGGTTTACCTGGTTGGCAAGGTCATCGCCGTAAACGACAATGACGTTGTTTACAGTGTGGATCAGAATCCTTACGCAGATCATTATGATTTCGCACGCATCAACGGCTTTTCGATCATGTATAACGAGGGCACGCAGCAGCGTCCCCACCAGTTTATCAGCAAATCGGTCAAGACCGGGGATAAGGAGATCACGTTCACGTATGCCAATCCGCACCATTATAAGGTAGGAGATCTGGTATTCCTTCCCAACCCCGGTGTTGGACATGCCGCAGACCAGGTCATCCACGTAGCAGGGTCGGATCAGCCTATGCTGTTTGAAAACATCGGTGTCCACGCAGCCTCCTCGTTTGTTTGGGCAGTGATGCATAACACCGCACCCGTATTTTTCGAGAACGTGGACCTCGTTCCCGCAGAGAACAACGACAAAGAGATCAAGATGGTCTCCTGGCGTGACGGATACCATTGTAAGGACAATTCCGCAGCCCTGCACTGGAACAACTGCGAGGCAGACGTGCTGTTCGACGACGTTTTCAACATTGCGGCAACGCTTGGCAACGTAGTCGAAGTAGTCAGCAACTCCTCCTTTACGGTCAAAAACCTGGAGAACCCTGCCGCTGCATTCGTATGCAATCCCGGAGATACGATCGATATTTACAATCTCTCTGACGGTACGTACAAGGGCAGTGCGCGCGTTCGCTCAATCATCCCGAACGCAGACGGCTCTTGCACGATCCACTTGTACTACGGCCAGACCATTGATCAGGTCACAACCGGCTGCGTGGTAGCAAACCGTGACACCGGTGCGCCCGGCTCTACCATTACCAACTGCCATTTCCAGGGCACATTCCGCTTCCTGCGCAATTTGTACGTGGAAAACACCGTATTTGATATGCTGGTCACCTGGATGATGGTAGAAGGCTCCGTGGAAGGCCCTATGCCCGGTAACGTGGACTTTGTGAACTGCACCTTCAACGGCGGCGAGGTACAGATCGACGCCTTTAACCGCAATACCGCAAAGCGCATGAAAAAGATTGGTGAGCATATCGTGGACATCGGCTTCTGGGGCTGCACCTTCAATGGCGGTAGCCGCGTATATACAAAAACCGGTGCAGATTACACCATTTCCGAGTCTTATACCACAGATGATCTCTTCACCATCAAAAACGCTGCCGCAAACATCGATCCTCAATCCATCACGCCTACCAAAAACGATCTCTTGCTTGGCGTGACCTATGACTGGACGCTCTTTACCATGCCCATGACGGGTAACGGTGCAGCCATTGCGCCTCTTGGCAGCCTGGATTCCTCTCTTGCTGCTCTGTTGGACCAAGAGAATGTGGGCGATAACGTGCTGCAGCTGACTGCAAAGCAGGATGAAAAGCTGTATCTGGACGGTCTGAGTGCCTCCGCCTTCTCTGCTCTGCACGATAAGGACAGCAGCCATCTCATCAAGCTGACCTATTATACCCCCTCTCCCGTCAAAGCAAGTCTTGTGATCGGAGATCAGGTGGTTTCCGAGGATCTCTTCAGCACCACAGGCGAGTTGACCACAGTAACCTTCAGATATGAAGCCAACGGTACCGGGAAAATTTCTTATATCGAGTACCAAGGCGACGGTATAGCTTATCTTGGAGAGCTGACCTTAGCTGCATTCGTAAACGCCAATCCCTCGATCAGCCAGCTTGAGGCAGGACATACCTTTGTATGGGATAGCAAGGTACAGATCAAGGGCGGTGAGGTGCTCAAGGCTTCCGATATTCAGGACGCAGCCATCAAGC
>JAFQUG010000369.1 GCA_017408625.1 Clostridia bacterium
ACCGCAGCGGAGCGAATTTTGGCGAGGCACGAGCCAAAAAGAGAGAAGCGATTGCGGTGGATGAGATGCATCATACGGACGCTCTTTCACGTCTTATATGAGTGTCAACCCTTGCTCTCAATCAATAAAATCTTATCCTTAAAACCGCCGCGATTTTCGGCCTTGTCGGCGCGGATTTGTTCAAGGTCAGCAGGGGAGAGTTCTTGCAATGCAGCGCAAGCGTAAATGACCTCGAGAAGGTCTGCCAGCTCCTCGGGATTGTGCGAATCCAGGTATTCCGCAAGCTCCTCGCCAAGCTTTTTGTCCAAAGCGTCCTTGTATTCCTCGTCCGAGAGGATGCGCGTGGTACATTCTCCGCCCTTGGCGCTGATGATCTCGGGAATGCGGTCGCGCACCAGCTTGTTGTATATCATAAAGGCCTCCGTAAGCATTTTCTTTTATTATACCACAGCCCCCCGCGCTTGGCAAGAATTTTTGCCGTATGTCTTGCACGATTGGCGGTTTTGTGGTAAAATAAACGCAGAAGCGAACGGCATCTCCCCCGCCGTCATCCTCGAGCAAGCATCCTTTTGCCAAGATTCTTCGCTGCGCTCGAGAATGACAGGCAAAAGGATGCGCCGCGAAGGATTTTGGCGGGGCGATATAAGAACGTGAAAAAATCAAAGGAGGCAAACGCATGAATCTGATCATATGTATTGACGACGCGGGCGGCATGATGTTCAACCGCCGCAGGCAAAGTCAGGACAGGGTGCTGCGCGCGCGCCTTTTAGAGATCACCAAGGGGGCAAAACTGTGGGTCACGCCCTATACCGCGCGCCAATTTGAGGACGGTGCACCGCTTTGCGTGTCGGACACGCCCTGGGCGGACGCGGCAGAAGGGGATTACTATTTTGCCGAGGACGGTGAGATTTCTGCAGAAAACGCGGAAAAGGTGTATTTGTACCGCTGGAACAGGCTGTACCCGAGTGACCGCAAATTCACGGTTGATTTATCCGCGCTTGGCTTTGTGCAAAAAAGCAGCGAGGATTTTGCGGGATATTCGCACGAGTGTATCACCGAGGAAATTTATATGAAGGAGTAAGTTATGTTTGATTTCAAAAAGCTGTTTGGAAAAAGAACGCTGACGCGCGCCCTGGCTGCGCTGCTGCTTGCGCTGATTCTGTGCATTTCCGCATGCGACGGGCAGGGAACGGGTATGGAGTCTACCGCTGCGGACACGACCGCACCCGCAGAGCAGACCACGGTTGCGGATACCACACAGGAAGAGACCGAACCGTCAAGCGAGCAAACGACGCAAGAAGAGACAGAAACAGAAACGGAAACGGAAACGGAAACAGAGACAGAGACAGAGCAGTCGAGTGAGGAACAGACAACCGAGCCCGAGGCTACGATCGATCTTTCGAATATCCCCGCGTACAGCGGTAGCGAATACGTCACGCTCAACGACGGCATGCCTTACTTCAGCGCAAGCGAGCTTGTGACCGAGTCGTACGAGACCTATGGCGAGCTGGACGCGCTGGGCAGATGCACGGCGGTCATTGCGTGCTGCGGCAAGGATCTGATGCCCACCACCGACCGCGGCAGCATCAGCAGCGTCAAGCCCACGGGCTGGGTGCAGGCGCAGTACAGCATTGTCAATGGCGGCAACCTGTATAACCGCTGCCATCTGATCGGATGGCAGATCACGGGCGAGGACGCCAACGAGCGCAATCTGATCACGGGCACGCGGTATTTCAACGAGGCCATGATCCCGTTTGAGAACATGATCGCGGACTACATCAAGGAGACGGGCAATCACGTCATGTACCGTGTCACGCCCGTATTTGAGGGTGACAACTTGGTTGCAAGCGGTGCCGTGATGGAGGCTTGGTCGGTTGAGGATGCGGGCGAGGGCATTGCTTTTTGCATTTACATGTACAACGTGCAGCCGGGCATTGTGATCGATTACGCTACGGGCGAGAGCTATCTGGAAGCAGACGGCGGCCCGACCACGCCGGGTGAAGAGACCACGCAGCCGGACGACGGACTGTTGCATCTGGTGCTGAATACAAGCTCCAAGCGCGTGCATAAGCCGGATTGCTCGGGCGTTGCCCAGATGGCAGAGAAGAACAAGCAGGAGTTTACGGGCACGCAGGAGGAGCTGGACGCGCTGCTGGCGCAGGGCTATAAGCTGTGCGGCACGTGTCATTGACGGAGGCTTGCTTTCACAGGACAAAAGTTTTGATCAAACTTTTCCAAAAGTTTACGCAGGTCGAGGGCGCGAAGCCCTCGTCGCTCGTCGCAACGAGCGAAATTCTACTGACGGCGTTTTTTGGTTCTTTTTTGCGCCTACTTGCACAAAAAAGAACGGAGATAATTACCTCTATGTTAAAACATAAGGGAGCTACCTTGCATAGGTAACTCCCTTTTTTGTTTATGTGAGAAAACCGTTTCCGTTCTTTTTGAGCAAGGAGCCGCAAAGAAGAACATATTTGCTGCGCAAATTAAAACGGCGTTTGGCGGGGCGCCGCCCCGAACCCCGGTCGCGTTTTTTAAAAA
>JAFQUG010000370.1 GCA_017408625.1 Clostridia bacterium
CCGTTGCTGTAGCAAACGTCCGATGGGGCGTAAAGCGAGGTGTCGATCTTTGCGGTATCCGCCACCTCCCACATCGGCTCCTCAGCACAACCGGTAAAGCATACGCCAAGAGGCAAAAGCAAAGCCGCGAGCAAGTAAATTGTAAAAATGCGCTTCATTTCCTTCCCCCTTAATCCTTCAGTACCGGCATTTGCCCCGTAACGGAAACCTGCCCCCAGACATTATCACCCACAAAGCGTTCTTGAAAGAGGAATACGGCAGCGGTGCCGCTATCGGCATAATTTTCCGCCTTATCGCGCCAATCGCAGCACGCCAAGGTCTTGAGGGCAAGCCCTGTTTGCGGATCGGCGTATTGCAAAATGCCGTGAAAATCATACTCGTCGCATACGATATAGTCATCTTGCCCCTTGAAGTAATCGTAGCGCCGCAGCTCGAGCTGCTTGCCCGTCGGCTCTCCCCACACGCCGCAGATCAAGGCAATGCTCATGCTCCCCTCAGAGGTGTCGGTGAAAAACCACGCTTTTACTTCTTCCTCGGTTTTGGAGGTTTTCTGCTTGCGGAAGGTGTCGCCGTGCGGCTCATACAACCAATACGTGCCGTTTTCGTCGGGAGCATAGAGCCATTCGTCATCAAAGAAACGGATGTAATATTTGTTTGTGTCATAACGGGCATGTACGATAGGCTTATGGTCATAGCAATCTTTCATATTGAAAAAAGAACCGTTTCCGTGGCTGATCAGCGCAAAATCCTCTGCTTCGGGCAGCGTGATCGGCAGCGTTTTCTCCACGGCCTGCTTCACGATCCAAGGCCGCCCGTCAACACCCTCAACGACCTGCACGTCCGCAGGTAAGCCGTACTCGGTGGGATCCAGCTCCTTTTGGCTGCATGCCACAAGCAGCAGACAAAGCGTTAGCACAAGCAGGACGGTATGTAGAGCTTTTGTTTTCATAGGTGATGCTCCCTTCTTGGATGCGTGACGTTGCACGCCTTTCACTAATAGATGTCAAAAAGGTGGGGCTTGGTTACACGAATGCAAATAATTTTCCCACAGTTGACTTTTGCCAGAAAGCATGCTACAATGAAAAAAACGAAAGCGAAGGAGGCGAAGGGATGACGTACGAAGAGGCGTACAAAAAATACCGTCGGCGAATGGAATCCTTTTGCCTGTACAAGCTGGATGGCGGGGACGGGCAGCTTGCCGAGGATCTGTGCAGCGAGGTGTTTTTGCTGCTGTATATGAAGTGGGATGCGTTGGACACACACGAGGAAGCGCGTGTGCTGAAGTGGCTGTATAATACGGCGCTGATCAAGGTGAGAGAGCACCGCCGACTTGCAAGCAAAAAGCCGCTTGTTTACAGCCTTGAGGATTACAACACCCCGGACGCCGTGCCGTGCGAGGCGCTGACCTACCTTGACACGCAGGCGGATGATGAGCTTATGTATCGGCAGTACTTGGAGCAGATCAAGGCAACACTCTCACCAAAAGACCGCCAAACCTTTGTGTTGAAGGTGGAAAAGCAGTACACGGTCGCGCAGATCGCAAAAGAGCTGCAGGAAAACGAGGTAACCGTCAAGGTGCGGTGGTACCGCATCCAGAAAAGGTTGAAGGAAAAATACAGGATTTTTTGAAATAAATGTAACCTTTGCAGGGCGCTGACACATCAATTGGTGAAGGGTGATCTCAAAGCGACGGCAAGGGAGAGGAAAATTATGGGGAAAATATTAAAGAGGAGCATAGAGGATCGGCGCGAGGGCTCGGTCGATGAGATCCGCGCGTGGCTTTATGCTACGATCGAGGCCGAGCTGCAAAAGGACGAGACCGAGATCGACGAGGAATTGATCCGGGAATGCTCGGAGCTTGATGCATATCTTACGGGGAGCGAGTGCCCCGTCACGGAAAAGGAATACCAAAAGGCGTTGCAGCAGATCCAAAGCAAGGCGGCTGCAAGGCAGGCGGAGCGCTGCGGCGCGCAGATCATCTCCCGAAAGCGGGAGAGATGCAAAGCGATCCGCGTGGCGCTGATCGCTGCCGTGATCGCCGTGGCGATGCTTTCTACCATCGCCGTCGCCGCCGTATCGCAAGGGCTGATCCCTGCGGAGTTTATGTACCGCACGCACCAGTACGCTACCGTCGAGGAAGCCGCCGAGGCGCTGGAGCTGGACATTTTGTATCCAACGGCAATGCCTGAGGGCGTGAAGCTCGAAAAGGTCGTCCTGTCCGTGATCGGACCGAGCGTTTATGAGGTCATTTTCATGACGGATCAGCCGACCGCGTGCCGTATCAGCGCCAAAAACGAGATCGTGACAGATCCCTCCACCTGGCAAAACACAACACAGCACGAGGCGGGCGGAATAACCTTTTACGTATTGCCGCTCTCGGATAAAGAGTTTCTTGCCGTCGGCCAGCAAAACGGCTTTGAATATCAGATAACTGCTCCCAATATGCAGGATCTGCTTGTCATACTGAACGGGATGAAACGAGTATCATAGGAAATCTTTATACTCTTTGATTGTCCTTCATTGAAATATGTTGCTTGCTATAGAATTTATCGAGTACGTTGAATTCATCCACCTGCTTCGCCACGTCGCTGACGAGCAGGTGGATATAGTTTTGGGTGATATTTAGACCACTATGACCTAACAGCTTCGAGAGGGAAACGACGTTGCCGCCGTTTAAGATCCACTGCTTTGCGAAGGTGTGGCGGTAGCGGTGGATGCCTGTGGTTTCAACGCCTCTGCGTTTGTTGTATTCGTAAAGCATATGATAGCACGTGCTTTTGACCAATTGCTGACCGAAGATATTACAAAACAAGTAGTCGTCATTTGATTTATGTTGTCTGTATTTCAGGTATTCAGATAGGATGTTTACCATGGTTTGATTGAGTGGCACGATGAGAGGCTTTCTGTTCTTCGTAACATTGACATACACCACGTTGTTATCAAAATCGAG
>JAFQUG010000371.1 GCA_017408625.1 Clostridia bacterium
CTGTTGCACCGAAAATGATTTGGCGTGGGTTAAAGAGTTTCATTCCCGCATCATCAACGGAAGTGACCCCTTTACCATTCTGCGAAAAATCAAAATGACTGAAGCTAAATATACTCGGCAGCAAGCTCAACTCCGGCAGCAAGAGCAAATTCGGCAGCAAGAGCAAGCCCGCACCTCGGCATCTGCACCGCCTTCTCAAGTTACACCTCAAGCGCCTTCTCTATGGGAAAGGATACTCTCACACATAAAAGGATTCTTTTCATAAGCAAAAATTATCACAGCCCCACCACCACGGCGAGGCTGTGTTTTGCTTTACTCCTTCTCCGCAAGGAGTAGAGTTATTCTTCTGTGTATTCTTATCGGCGGCGATGTGGTTCGTGCCTCTTTGTTTTGCTTTCCTATCATGCTTTGAATGAACCGATATCGCCCAATCATTCTGTGGAATGCTATTGTTCACCCCATCTCGTCGCGGCGAATGATCTCCTCCTGCGCACTCGGTGCCATATCAACAAAGACGGCACTGTAGCCGGTAATGCGGACCGTCAGATCGCGATACGCGTCAGGCTCCTTTTGCGCGGCGCGCAGCTCGGCGGTGTCGGCAATACTGACCTGTAACTGCATACCACCCATCCGGAAATACGCCTGGATCAGTGCTCGCAGGCGCGCAAGCCCTGCCTCACCCCGAATGGCATCACGACGCAAACGGATGTTCAGGGCTCCTGCGTGTAGGCGGTCTGCCGGCAGCTTTGCCACCGAGCGCAGCAGCGTGGTGATCTCCTTAACGTGCCCCACTGTGGGGGACATATTTTCACTCAGCGGCGCGGTGCAGCATCTACCGTCCACCGTTGCACCGATCTGTCCGCCCTGCCAGCGGTGGTTCATGTCGTTGATGGTCACGTTGAGCGTGTAAACGTCGCGCACGCCCGCCTGGTTGGTCGCCTCGCGGTCAATGATATCCAATAGCGTGTTCAAAAGGCGCACGGCGTGAGTGTCGGCGAGCTCATTATCCGTGCCGTACTTGGGAGCCTTGCGGCAAAGTGCTTGCAGTGCCTCGTAGCCTTCAAAGTTGGCCTTGGTTGCCGCGAGCAGCTCGGAAAGCGTGCAGATCTTATCCCGCAGCACCAGTGTATCCAGTGCCGCCATCATGTCGGCAGCCGTGCCGATGTTGCGCAGCTGGGCATAGAAGGCACTGTAGCGAACGCCACCCTCATGGTTGCCGCGTGCACTCTCCATGGGGCCTTGCAAAAAGCAGTCGTCGAGCGAAAGCGCCGCTGCTTCGGGCAGCTTCTCACCGTAATAACGGGCGCGGTAGTTGGCAAAATGGGGACGAATCTCCGCGGCAAACTGCTCACCAAGCGCGGCATAGATATCATCCACGCACAGCTCCTTTTTGTCGGCAAGCGTGGGAAGCAGACGCATCAGCATTTCGGGAATGGGGCCACCCAAGCCGCCGATAACACTGCTGCCGCCCGCGATGTCCGCCCAGTTGCAGGGATGGACGGAATAATCCAGTGCGTGCTCATGTGCAACGCCGATGTGCTCGTGCGCCGGGATGACGGTCTCGTCATTGTAGAGCAGGAGCGAGGAATTGTCGCGGATCTTCTCGCAAAGAATGCTCCACAGCGCGTCGGTGGTCTCCTTCGTAAAGCGGCAGATGACCACGGGGTTTTTGAGCTTGGGCTCGATGTGACGGGCAAACAGCAGCGTCAAGGGGTTCTCCTTGTGATCAACGTGGTTGCTGTAGCCCCCCAGATTGATGTAACCGGGAGAATCATAGACGGGATTGCGCGTCCAGCCGGTATGTGCGCCACCCTCGGCGGGGTTTGCCATCTGATGCTCACCGCGCCCCAGATGCAACGACATCTTGGTGTAAAAATCCTCGATCAGCGCCCCCGCCGTCTCCTCGTCCAGCCGTCCTTCGGCAAGGTCGGCAAGATAAAGAGGCAGAAGATCGTCATCCACGCGACCCATGTTGAGGCACGCAACACAGTTGCCTGCGTAGATCAGATAGACATTATAAAGGAAGATGGTCAGCTGCAGCCCTTGACGGAAGGTTGTCGGTGCACCGAGGGTCAGCGCACGGCAGGCCTTAGCCATCTCTGTCTCACCGGCAGCCTCGGCGGCATCTGCGTAGCGTTCAAAATAGCGCAGGATTGCCCGCCAGATCCAGATCATACCTTCAAGGAACAGGCAAGAAGCCTCGCTCTCGCCATCTGCCTTGGCTTTTTCCAGACGCTTCTCGGTGGCGCGGAGCATATTGGGCACGCCCGCCGTCAGCACCATGCGGGTATCCAGCGTCAGATGACCGCCGTTGTGGCGGGTGATGGGGTTGAGGTGCGGTGGACGGTTCTGCCAGATCTCCTCCAGACGCGCCTGCTCCTCGTCCGTCGGAACATGGTCGTCAAATCGCCCCAGCAGCAGATCGTGCGGTGCAATGGGCAGCGAGGCGCGATCAAGAACGTAATAAAGACCCTTGCCCTGCTGCAGTGGCTGCGGCTCATCACGATGGGCAGCCCAAGCCTCGTCAATCAGAAAATATCTCTCTACCAGCGTGCTCTCCTGTGGCTTCTCCCGCAAAAGACGAATGGCGCTCTCTATCGAAAGCTTGGCTTTTTGTATGTCGGTCATGGTGTTCATAGAGATTCTCCTTTCCATAAAATGGATTTTTATGTTCTGTCAAATCGATACAATGGCAGCATTCAAGGGCTGCAACGCTTACAAATCGATCTCCGCCAAGGTGGCAGGCATCTGGTGCGCCGTGTTGACCACAATGTCGTTGATAACGCAATCGAAGCAGGACACGATCAGCTTACCGTTCCAGATGATCGGCTCGCCCGGCTGATCCAGACCGCCGTCAAGACCGTCGGTGTCACCGTTTTGCACAAGCTTTGTCACCGTGCCGTCCGGCAGCACCTTGACGATGGCGTTAGCGCAAAAATCGGCAATATATAGATTTCCGTCATCATCCATGATCATGCCGTCGGTGCTTTCCAAATTTTCCTTATCCTGCGCCCAGATCTCACAGGTCTTGACGGAAAGATCCTCGTTGAAGGTAACCTTATACACCGCGCCGTCGCCGAAGTTACCGACCAGCAGATTGCCATCGCGGTCAAACTCAATACCGTCCACACCGTATGGATCCTCCGGATTTTCCGTTACAAAGGTGGTGAGAATGTTCGGGTCCGCAAGCGTGTTGGTCACGTCGATATTCTCATCATCCAGCCGGAACCGATAGACGCAGCTTACCGGCTTGCCCGAAGGGTGCTGCACGAGCTCCAGAGTGCTTTGGGTCACGTACAGGTAACCGTCGCGGATCCGTATGCCGTTGGGATGCTCCATGTTTTTGGCGACAACCGTGGTTTTTACGATCTTGTTACCCTCCGGTCTGACACGGAGAATTCTGCCCTTTCGGATCAGCTCGGGACGCCCCGGCCACCTCTGGTTGTCGCAGATATACAGGTCTCCGTCGGGGCCAAAGGCAATTCCCATCGGGCTTGAAAGCCCCGTTTCCTCGTGAACGGGCACATCAAACCATTTGGTGATGCTTTTATTCCGATCAATTTTGAGAATACAGCCCGGGAGCGTCTGATCGGCATAGTTCGGACAAGCAAGGATCAGATTGCCCTCGCGGTCGATCGCCATGCCGTCGGGTGTTGCCACGTAATCGGGCAGTATCGTGAAAAGTCTGGATTTTTTCATCATTTAATCACCTCACATTTGCGCAAATATAGGGCAAAGCTGCTGATAAACATTTTCAAATAACCGCTTCATTTCGTCGTAAACAGCGGTATTTTCGCAGTTTGGGCAGAGCTCCTTTTGAATTTTGATAAAGCGATCTGTCACTTCAAAATTATCGAACACACCTACACCGACCCCAGCGGTAATAGCAGCGCCCATGGATGTTGCCGACTCAAGTTCAAAGGGAACTTTAACCGTTACATTGAGGATATCACAAAGGATCTCTTGCCAGCTACCATTCCGAGCGCCTCCGCCAATCAGAATCAGTTCATCAATGGAACTTCCGCTTTTCCGGAACGCTTCGAGAATGACATTGAGATTAAATCCAACCCCTTCCATGACTGCACGCAGAATATCTCCGCGGCTATGCGCCATGGTCAGTCCGACAAAATCTCCGCGTGCCTTTGTATTCCAACGCGGCGATCGTTCGCCCATCAGATAAGGCAAAAACATGAGCTTGTTCGCACCTGCCGCCGAAGCTTGAACTTCACGGTTTACAGCATCGTAGATCGCTTTTTTATCACCCAGTTTACCATCTACACCGCCAAACAGGCGTTCTACCGC
>JAFQUG010000372.1 GCA_017408625.1 Clostridia bacterium
ACTCGTCTGCAAATACGCTGATGGCATTGAACAGTCCGTGTGCGGCAATGCAGACGATGAGGCTGTCGCTTTTCAGATACATCATCACGAACATAAATCCTGCGGCGGTGGCATAGACGATCTGCAAGAGATTCGGCAAAAGCCGAGCACCCGAGCCATTTATGAGGTTGATAATATGCCCGATGCCGAAGGTCACGCTTGAAACGATGACGGCGGCTTTGAGGCTGTCTTTTCTCATCGCGTTAAAGAGCAGTCCGCGGAAGATGACCTCCTCCAAAAATCCGACGCAAAGCATCGACAGTATGTACAGCACGGTTTCGCCGGCACCGTAATTCAGCGTCACGCCGTGCCACAGATTGGCACTCAGCATGAGAAGCACGGGCAGATAAAACAGCATCGAGCGTGCCGAAGTTTTGGCAGGACATAGTCCGTAGATGTCAAAAAGAGCGTTCTTTTTCAAAAACAGCAGTAGTACGGCAGACAGCAGAAGCCCTACTGCAAGCGTAACCGACTTTTCCACTCCCAACTTTGCGGAAAGTGAATCACCCACGGACATCAGCACGCAATAGGCGATGATCCATGCGACGGCGAACCGTATTTTGCTTTTATCGTAGAGATTTTTGATCTTGCCAAGATACCGCATCTCACGCATGGTAAATTTTTCGTCATGCATATCGTGCTGTGATCTCCTTCAAAATTTCCACATCCGCCGGGCAGAAATCGTAATTCGGGATCTCTTGCGGCGTGATCCATTTGATGTCGTTGTGCTCCAGCATCACGGGTTCACCTTCGGCGATTGTGGCATGGAACAGCGTCAGGTGTACCGTCAGATCGGGGTATTCGTGCGTGACATCCATAAACACATCACCGACAGAAATTGTCACGGCAAGCTCTTCCCTGCACTCACGAACGAGCGCCTGCTCTTTTGTTTCGCCCGGCTCAACCTTGCCGCCGACAAATTCCCACAACAGTCCGCGTGTCTTATGTGCAGGACGCTGACAGATCATAAATGTATCGCCCTGCCGGATGAGGGCGGCTGCAACCTCGGTAATTTTCATATTTCTTTCACCTCCAAAAACGATAAAAACAGTTTGTGAATCCTTACCAACATTATATCACAGATTCCTCTGTATTTCAACTGTTATCGGCTCAAATGGCTCTTGCAATTTGATCGGATATATGATATACTGTAGGTACGGTGAAAGCCGAATCTATTTATTGGAGATTGCTGTTTGAAGAAAAACAACACCTTGGAGATTGTCGTTGCAAATCTCAAGCCTACAGCTTGAGCGAGAGGTTTGCAAATACATTCTCGGCATTCCTCTCGTGCCTGATCGTCACAGATATGAAAGGATTCAAAATGAACAATTTGACGATACGTTTAGAAACCGAAAAAGACTACAGAGCCGTTGAAGAGCTGACCCGCGAGGCGTTCTGGAACGTCTATAAGCCGGGGGCTGACGAGCATTACTTTGTGCATATGATGCGCTCCCATCCCGATTTCATCCCTGAGCTTGCGTTTGTGCCGGAGATTGACGGCAAAATTGTCGGCAATATCATGTATACGAAAGCGTGGCTTGAAGACGAAAACGGCGCGCGCAAGGAAATTCTTTCCCTCGGGCCGCTGTGCGTTGCCCCCGCGTACCAGAGACAGAAGCTCGGCAAGATTCTGATCGAGCATTCCTTTGCGGCTGCGCGCAGAATGGGGTATGATGTGAACATCAACTTCGGCAATCCGGGCAACTATATCAGCCGCGGATTTGTCAGCTGCAAAAGGAAGAACGTCAGCTTTCTTGCAGACGGCAACTTCCCGACGGCATTGCTTGTGGCAGAGCTTGTCCCGGGCGCGCTTGACGGCAGGAAGTGGATGTACATTCCTTCCACCGCCGCAGACTGCTGTGAGGACACCGCCGCTGTCGAAGCCTTTGACGCCACGTTTCCGCCCAAGGAAAAGAAGTGGATGCCAAGTCAGGAGGAGTTCTATATTTACAGTCATTCTTCGGTAGTCAGATAAACGTAAAAGCCGATGAGGTTTCGTGTGATTCCTCATCGGCGTTTTTTATCG
>JAFQUG010000373.1 GCA_017408625.1 Clostridia bacterium
AAGAACTATTATTTCGGAGATAAGAGCACAAGAACCCTGTCGGCCTGCTGTAACGGCGTGATCTGGACGCTGATGGACAATCTGGGCAATTACTACAAGACCCGGCATGACTATCCCTGCTTTATTGTGGGTACGGGCTTTCTGATGCGTGCAGACCTGGTGCGTAAGAACGGTGGCTGGCCTTATCAGAGCACGCTGACCGAGGATGTGGAGCTGATGATGGACACCGTGCTTTCGGGCTATCTGACCTCTTATTACGAGCACGCGATCATTTATATGGAAGAGGCGACCAAGCTCTCGGTCACCAATAAGCGCAGACAGCGCTGGATGACGGGCGTGGTGGATAGTGACAGACTGTACATGCCCAAGATCGATGCAAAGCAAAGATCGGGTGCATCCAAAACCGAAAAGATGAAGCGTTATCATGCGACCAGCCTCAATATCGTGTACGGCCTTGTGGGCACGGCACTGGTGTATTCGGCAGTCAGCCTGGTGCTTGCCATTGTGCTTGCAATTCTTGCAAATCCGATCTGGTGGTGGGCGTTGCTTGGCTGGGCGATCGGCCTTGGCGCGATCTATCTCTATTTCCTGGTTCCCACGCTGTTCGCGGTATTCTCGGATTGGAGCATTATCAAGCTGTCCTTTGTGGGCAAAATCATTTTGATATTCGCACATCCCATTTACTATATGGGATATATTCCGGTTATGCGCCGCGCACTGTTCTCCAAGAAGAACAGACATACCTGGGTGGCCATCGATCGAGGTAATTTTTCAGAGGGAAGGTGAGCATCCATGACAGATGCAGAAACCAGACAACAGGTTCTGGCCGATATCAAAAAATACGAGCTTTCGGGTGAGTTTGACAAGCACGTCGACCCCGTGGATTACAGCCTTGTGCTGCCCGTGACCAAGGATTTTCCTTACGTGCGCAAGGGCTTTGACAAGATCAAGACCTTCTTTGCGTATCAGTTTATCGTCAAATCCTTCCGCAGAAAGACGCTGCGCGACGAGATCAAGCCCGAGGTTTACGGGATTGAGAACGCCAAGGGCATCAAGAGCGCGGTCATTACCTGCAACCACGTCAACAAATTTGACTGCCTTGCCCTGCAGCATGCGTTCCGCAAGCTCAAGGATAAGATCTATATCGTAGCCGCACCGTTCAACAATATGAAGGGCGCGTTCGGTGACGGTATGAGAGCGGGCGGTATGCTGCCGCTTTCGGATGACCCTGCCGTGATGCGACACTTTACCAAGTCTGTAGACTGGTATTTGCAGCATAACAATTTCGTGGTCATCTATCCCGAGCAGGCAATGTGGTGGAATTATAAAAAGCCCCGCGTGTACAAGGACGGAGCTTACACCTTTGCCGTTAAGAACAACGTTCCCATTATTCCGACGTTCATCACGTACCGCCCCAGCGGTATTGTGAACGAGCAGGGAATCGAGCAGATGTATCTGACTGTGCATGTGATGCAGCCGATCTATCCCGATCCCTCCCTGCGCCGTCACGACAACGTGGCGTATATGAAAAAGAAAAACTTCGCTATGTGTAAAGCGAAGTACGAAGAGGTCTACGGCGAAAAGCTGACCTATTCGACCATCGACCCCGAAAAGGCACCCGATAAGATCGCACTTGGGTAAAGGGAAGATGTTCCGTTATTATATCATTGCGATCGTTGTTGGAAATATTCTCATAGGCTTGATCAACGGACTTGTTGGTCTGCCGGGATATTCCACCCCCGTGGCATTGCTCGTGTGCTTGGGCGTGTCCGTTCTCTTTACCGCGTTGGAATTCGGTCTTGACGCCTTGATTGCATGGCTGACAAGACTCTTGCCGCTAAAGGCTGTAGATCCTTTTCGCAAGCTTTACCGCGTGGCAAAATGGGAGAAGAAGCTTTACAAAAAGTTGGGAATCGTCAAATGGAAGGACAAAATTCCCGAAACCGGCGGTCTTTTGGTCAAGTTCCAAAAGAAAAAGGTGCTGGATTTTCATGACAACGAGTATATTCACAAGTTTATGTGCGAGTCCGTTTATGCCGAGGTGATGCATGTGATCTCCGCCTTGGCAGGACTTGCCGTCCCCGCGCTTTGCGCATGCCGTCTGCTGTGGCCGGACGTCATACCGCAGGTGCATTGGTGCGTGCGCATTGCGTTGCCCGTAGCATTGGTCAATTTCGTGCTGCAGGTGCTGCCCGTCATGGTGCAGAGATACGTGCGTCCGCAGCTTATGAGCGTCTATCTGCGCAATCAAAAAAGAGCGGAGAGACTTGCTGAGCAAAAGGTAAATGAATAAAAGAGTGAAGGCGACACCTTGCGGTGTCGCCTTTTGATGTGCTTTTCAGAGCATGCGGTGGGTACGCAGGTACCAACGCGCGTATTCTGCCCAGAAGTTGTTGAAGATGCGATAGGAATTTTCGTAAGCCTCGTCTCCCATGGAAACCAGATCCATCATGGCGATCAGATACCACGCGTAAAGCTTGGCGTGCGGGGCTGCGACCAAGAGGTCGGTGTCCAGGTCATCCTCAGCGTCGTAGGACGCAATGTCCGCAGGATAAATGCCCATGATCTCGGTCTGCACCGCGCCTTCAATTTCGTTGATCCACACCATTTTGGTTGCGTTTCCAAAGGAGTTGGGGCGAATTTCATCCACGTAATCGATCAGCTCCTGAATTTTCATTCACCCACTCCAAATCTATAGTAAATTCGGCTCTCACCGTGGGTTTATTATAGCATACGTAGGCAAAAAAGTCGTCCCCGTGGGAGTTAGGGAACAAATTAGGTGAAATTTGGCAAATTGTTCCCTAAATTTGTGGTGGGAAGAAATCATCGGCGAGGCGTTTGGGAATTATTCCGAGCGAGGACTCCGAGTGTCATCCTGAGCGTAGGGGGAAGGACAACACATCGTTGTGACGCTCCCGTGTCATCTTGAGCGGAGAAAACATCCCGGTGGGATGTTTTCGGAGTCGAACTTTCAAAAATCTGCAACGAATTGCTGATTTTTGAAAGTCAAACCGCTTAGGCGGTTTGAAGATCTCGGGAGCGAAGAGTAACCCGTTGAGCAACCCAATCGCAGATCCCGCTGCGCGCTTACGCGCTTGCGGTTTTGCCGCACTCCTTGTCCGCTTGCGGACAATCCGTTCCGCAAAACTTCGACTCCGCCCCCGCCAAGATTCTTCGCTGCGCATTTTTCGCCTGTCATCCTCGAGCGTAGCGAAGGATCTTGGCGAAAAATGCTTGCTCGAGAATGACAGGCGGGGGCTCCTCTCAGGATGACACTCGGGGGGAATGCTGCGGAAGCAAGGCCCCGCCCTACGGTCATATTTGAAATGACGCATTTTCACGGAGCTTGGGTGGAGATTATGCGATATGGAAACATATAAATGGAAAGCCGACCACATTGTGGTCGGCCTTCGTTTATTCCATTCTCAAAAGCTCCCCGTCGCCTGCGTGCAGGTGGAGGGTATAATAGCCGTCGGCGGTGCGGGACATTTTATCCCAAACGCCGCGGGATTTGCTGAATTTGTAAAGTGCCTTTTCGGTCGTGATCTTGGCAAAGGCTTCGTTATGAAAATCCTTATTGGCAAGCAGGAGGTAGCCGCCCTCAAAGAATCCTGCCACAAATCTGCCGCCCTCGACCTTGTCAATGCCGCCAAAGGGCGCAAAGGGCACGGGCAGGGGATCGCGCTCTTTGCCCACGTGGAAAACGGCAAGGCTTTGCGCTGTGCCAACCTCT
>JAFQUG010000029.1 GCA_017408625.1 Clostridia bacterium
CCTCCTGCGAATCCCACACAACCCGTAGGGCAGGGGCTCGCTCCTGCCGATCCCACACCCTCCCGCACCCCATTGCCTGCAGAACCCGAACGCGCCCCCACTCCCACCGCGGAAAAGGGCACTTACCGCTTGGTCGGTCAGGTGTTCAACGCGTACCTGATCGTGGAGATCGGGGAGAGAATGCTGCTGATCGATCAGCACGCGGCGCACGAGCGCATTCTGTTTGAGCAGCTCAAGGCCAACATGCGCGAAAAAGAGGCCTCCTCACAGCTTCTGATGCTGCCCATCGAGGTCATGATGACCTCGGGCGAGGTGCAGACCATCGGTGACTTCCGCACTGAGCTGGAGGCAGTCGGCTTCAGCTTTTCCACGGGGCGCTTTACCGTGACCGTGGATGCCATTCCCACGGGTCTTGAATCTGACGCGGTGGCGCAAATGCTGCCCGTGATTGCCGAAAGACTGCAGAGCGGAACGGGAAATGCATCCCTGACGCGTGACATCGTGTTTGAAAAGGCACTGTACCAGGGTGCGTGCAAGGCTGCCATCAAGGCGGGACGCGTGTATGCTCCCGAGCATCTTTCCTGGCTGGTCGATCAGCTCATGGAGCTGCCCGACGTTACCTACTGTCCGCACGGCAGACCGGTTGCCATGGAAATGAGCAAGAAGAATTTAGACAGACAGTTTGAAAGATCATAAAACATCAATAACAGGCGATATCCTGTACTGATATTGGCCGAAGAAAGGACACAGCTATTATGTTCGAACTCAAAAAACAAGAGGGAAGAGCGCGCAGAGGCGTGCTGCACACCCCGCACGGCGATATCGAAACGCCGGTATTTATGAACGTGGGTACTTGCGCAGCCATTAAGGGCGGCGTATCCACCGTGGAGCTTAAGACCATTGATTGCCAGGTCGAGCTTTCCAACACCTATCATCTGCACATCCGTCCCGGTGACAAGCTGATCCACGATATGGGCGGACTTCACAAGTTCATGAACTGGGACAGACCCATTCTGACCGACTCGGGCGGATTTCAGGTATTCTCTCTGTCCTCTTTGCGCAAGATCAAGGAGGAGGGCGTGTACTTTGCCTCTCACATCGACGGCAAGCGTATTTTCATGGGACCTGAGGAGAGTATGCAGATCCAATCCAACCTCGCCTCCACCATTGCCATGGCGTTTGACGAGTGCGTGGAAAACCCCGCAACCTACGAATACGTCAAGCAGTCCTCCGAGCGCACCATTCGCTGGCTGGCACGCTGCAAGGCCGAGATGCAAAGACTCAACTCCTTGCCCGAGACCATCAACAAGCAGCAGATGCTGTTCGGCATCAACCAGGGCGGCACTTACGAGGATCTGCGAATCGATAACATGCAGCGCATCGCAGAGCTGGATCTGGACGGCTACGCCATCGGCGGTCTTGCCGTAGGCGAGAGCACCGAGGATATGTACCGCATCATTGACGCGGTCGAGCCGCATATGCCGGTTCATAAGCCCAGATATCTGATGGGCGTGGGCACACCCTGCAATATCATTGAGGCGGTGCATCTGGGCGTTGACTTCTTTGACTGTGTCATGCCCTCGCGTAACGCACGTCACGGTACGCTGTTTACCTGGGAGGGCAAGATGAGCGTGCTCAACGAAAAGTATGCGCGCGATCCTCGCCCCATCGGTGTGACCTGCGATTGCCCCACCTGCCAAAATTACAGCCGCTCCTACATCCGTCACCTGATCAAGGCCAAGGAATCGCTTGGCATGCGCTTAGCAGTCCAGCACAACCTGTACTTCTACAATCAGCTCACGCGCCGCATCCGCGAGGCACTGGACGAGGGCAGATTTGAGGAATTCTATCAGAGATATCATATAGCACTTGGCGAAAGGAATCCCGACTGATGATCAAGGCAGTCATTTTTGACAAGGACGGCACATTGCACGATACCGAACAGGTGTATCATCGCGCATGGTGAGAGGCGGCAACCGAGATGGGCGTGCCGCGCATTATGGAGTTTGTGGCCCTTTGTACGGGCACGAACTATGCAAGAACTGCCGTGCTCTGGCAAGAGTTTTACGGTGATGCATTCGAATTCCGCCCGTTCTGGGAGCTGCGCAACGCCATTTACGACGAGATGATCGAGACCGAGGGATTGCCTATCAAGCAAGGGGCTTACGAGCTGCTGGATTATCTGAAGGACAACGGCTACAAGATCGGCCTTGCCACCTCCACCAATGCGCCTCGCGTAGAGCGTCATTTGGTGCAGTCCGATATGAAAAAATATTTCGACGCAGTAGTCACGGGTGACACAGTGCAAAGAGGCAAGCCCGCGCCCGATATCTTTCTGATCGCAGCCGAGCGTCTTGGTGTCGCGCCTGCTGACTGCATGGGCGTTGAGGACTCGTTCAACGGCGTGCGCGCGGTCAAGGCTGCGGGCATGTATACGGTCATGGTACCCGATATGATACAACCCACAAAGGACATTCTTGAAATTTCCGACGCTTGCGTTGAAGAGCTCGGACAGATCATTCCGATACTTGAAAACATGAAAGGAAGACGAGAATCATGATTGAAAAAAGACTTGCCGAGGAGATCCTCGGGATCGCGCTCTCGGGTGGCGGCGACTTTGCCGAGATCTACCAGGAGCTGACGCAAAACAACAACATCCGCATGGTGGATGGCAAGATCGAGGCCATTGGTGACAACGTGCTCTCGGGCGTGGGCATCCGTACCTTTATCGGTACGCAGACCGTCTATGCAACCACCACCGATATTACAAGAGAGGGTCTGATCCGCTGTGCCAAGTCGGTAGCCGAGGCTGTCGGCGAGATCAAGGGGGCTGTTTCCTTGCATCTGTGCGAGCGTATTTTCCCCAACATTCACCCCGTTACCACCGTGCCCGCAAGCGCAGAGATGAAGTACAAGATCGATCTGCTCAAATCCGCATGCAACACGGCAAAGGATTACAATCAGAGCATCGTACAGGTGGCGGGTAACCTTCTGATGGTGGACCATTCCATCCTGGTTGCCAACTCCGAGGGCCTTTACACCACCGACAGACATATCCGTACCCGTATGGCAGTCAATGCCGTTGCGTCCAACGGACACGAGAACCAGTCCGGCTCCTGCGCGCCTGGTCGCGGCATGGGTCTTGAGGTATTTGATCTGTTTTGTCCCGAGGACATTGGCCGCGAGGCTGCAAGACAGGCGGTGGTCAATCTGAACGCTTCCTACTGCCCTGCGGGCAAGATGACGGTTGCCATTGAAAACGGCTTTGGCGGCGTGATTTTCCACGAGGCCTGCGGTCACTCGCTGGAGGCGACCTCGGTTGCTATCGGCGCGTCTCAGATGGCAGGCAAGCTGGGTCAGATGATCGCCAACCCCAAGGTCACCGCCATCGATGACGGCACCATCCCGAACGGTTGGGGCTCTGTCAACATCGACGATGAGGGCAATCCCACCAAGCGTAACGTGCTGATCGAGAACGGTGTGCTCAAGAGCTACATGATAGACCGCCTGGGCTCTCGCCGCATGGGTCTGCCCATGACCGGCAACAGCC
>JAFQUG010000374.1 GCA_017408625.1 Clostridia bacterium
ATAAATGAAATCGTGCAGAGGTTTACTGGTATAGTGGGAATAATCGCCGTAAATGGCAATACGACCACCGTAATTGATGTATTTTTGAAGCATCTCACCAGCGAATCCAGAGCTGAGAATAAAGAAATTATCGGAAATCAACGATTTACTGATTGCAATATTCTTTGTTCCAATCTCATACTTTGCACTCATAAGCAAGTCAAGAGCAGAGGAAGTATCTGTTATAACTTTATCTTCGCTGTGTACCACGGCGCAGACAACGTTATTTCTCACAACTTTTTCAATAGTCAAAATTATCCCTCCTTCTGATAGATTTACGCTATATTATAGCACAAATCGTTAGATATATCAAGGGGTTAGACGAAAATAGGATGACTTAACTTAATTCCAACGCTTACCTATCGGTATAATATCCCATCGTCATTGTGCCTATGTATGCAGCACCTCCCATGCTGCTGACACGTAATTTGCTGTATACCGCAGTCACGCGTGCGCAGAATATGGTCATTTTCGTAGGCAGAGAAGAGGTTGTGGCGCAAATGGTGGGTAATAACCGCCAGTCCATGCGCTATACGGGACTTGCGCAACGACTGCGCACCGAGGTGGAATGATGAAAACAAGCTTCAGAATGCTGCGCAGATTGTTGTTTCCGCCCAAGTGCGCCGCCTGCGGTGCGCTTTTGGACGACGCATTTTCTGCCGCACCCCGTGCGCTCTGCGCACCTTGCCTTGTCAAATGGGATGCACAAAAGGAAGAGCTTTGCCATTGCTGTGGTGAGCCTGTGGCCGATTGCAAGCGTCCGGTCAACGCCATGCCCAAGCATGGTATCAGTGCTTTGATCAAGCTGGTGGAATATGAGCCGCAAAAGCGCGGGGGCGTGGGAAACCGCCTCATTTTCAAGCTCAAGGATCAGGAAAGTGCCGAGCTGCAGGCCTTTTTGGCAGCCGAGCTGGCACCTGCGATCTACAAGCAGTTGACCGAGCTGGGGCAGACCCCCGAAAACGCCGTGCTTGTATGGGCACCGCGCTCGAAAAAAGCAGAGCGGGCACGCGGATTTGATCAATCAAGAGGGCTTTGTATAGCCCTTGCACGCGAGCTTGGCATGCCAAAGCCCGTAAAAATGATCCGCCGCATGGGCGGTCGTGTGCAAAAGATGCTTGGCGAGGAGCAGAGACGGCAGAATGCATTTTCCGCCTTTGAGGCTGTGCCCGAGCACTGTGCCGACTTGAAAGGGAAGTGCGTGATCTTAATTGACGACGTGGTCACCACGGGCTCGACGCTTTCTGCATGTGCGGCCAAGCTGCGCCCCTATAAGCCTGCGCATATCATCGCGGCCTGCATTGCGGTGGATGCGCCGATGGAACGCTAAAGCAAACACAGGGGCGAGTGTTTCACAAACTGAAATGAGATCGTCCGAAAAAACGCAGCCCTATGGGCGTGAAAAATTAGCGGTAAAAAGAGAGAGTCATGCGAAAAGACATTTCGCAAAGCTCTCTCTTTTTGCTATATGAGTGATATTCCGACTGCGTCGGAGTGATATTATCGCTGCCGCGATAGTGATATTGAAGCCTTGCGACTTCAGTGATATTCTATTCGCCTCCAAAACTTGCGAAGCAAATACCACTCGCCAAAGGCGAATATCACTGCCAAAGGCAATATCACTCGCCGGGGGGCGAATAGAACTGGGGAGATACTCCGCTTGGAGTATCTCCCCATGGGGCTGCATTTTTTTGCTTTATGCGAAATTCACCATCCATCTTCCCGCATCCAGGATCCATCTCTCGCATTCGGGGCGCTCCAGAAGGGGCTGTCCGTACGAGGTCTCTCTGTTGCAGAGTGCCAGGCCGTGAGGGCCGTGGGGGTAAACGTGCAGCTCAAACGAGATGCCGTGATCAGCCAGTGCGTGTGCGTAGAGCAGCGAATTCTGAACGGGAACGCCTTGGTCCTCGGCCGTGTGCCAGATAAAGGCAGGGGCGGTCTTGGCGTTTACGTGCTTCTCCACCGAGTAGTAAGCGCGCTCCTCGGCGGTCGCCTCTGCAGATCCGCACAGCATATTGAACGAGCCTGCGTGACCGTAGTGGTTGCTTGCGATCACAGGGTAACCAAGCACCGTGCCCGTGGGGCGGTGCAGGTCGTTATCCGTGCATCCAACCGCTTCACGGATCTCGGGCAGGTCAAACATGGTGCCGCAAGAAGCCGAAAGATGGCCGCCCGCGCTGTAGCCGTTGATGAAGATGTAATTCGGGTCAACGTCGTATTCCTCCGCATGCTCGCGCAAAAGCTTGACCGTTTTGCATGCCTGGAGCAGGGGGCGGCAGTTTGCGGCATTTTCGCAGATCGAATAGCGTAGAATGAATACGTTAAAGCCCTGTGCCAGAAACTGCAGTACAATGGGCTCCGCCTCGCGGGCAGAGAGGAATGCGTAACCGCCGCCGGGGCAAACGATGACCGTGCGGCGCGCGCCGATGTTGAGCTCGGGGCTCTTGTCGTGCAGATAAGCGATCAGCGTGCAATCGGGATATTCGGGGAAGGGGCAAAGAGTAAAGTGCTTCATAACGGACACGTCCTTTCCATGATTTGATTGTATTATAGCACAAGCAGATCAATATTTCAATCCAAATTTGTTTGTTGTGTGAAAAAATTCCAAATACTCTTGACACGGAGTGCGATATTCGGTATAATATGGTTAATAGGATGGCGAGTGTTTCGTCGCTTATGAATATTTTTTTGAAGAGGTGTAACATGAAAAGAACACTGGCTCTGATCGTAGCTGCTCTCATGATCGCCGCTGTCTGCGTCATTCCCGCAGCTGCTGCAGATCGCACTGAGGTTGCAGGCTACTATGAGTATTCTGCTGAAAAGAATGAAGAAATTCTTGCAGGCGAAGCAGGCGAGGCTTCCATGAAGTGGAACGTGCCTTACCAGGCAATCACTCCCGTTCTTGACGGTGTGATCAACAAGGACGAGTACGCTCGTTTCGAAAACTTTGAGGACTACATCACTCTGGCAACCACCACCAGCTATGGTGCTGAGGCTGCTGACGCTCTGTACGAAAAGGTTGCAGGCGGCTTCTTTGATGCTTATTGGTGCTGGGACGGCAAGTACATGTACATGGCGTTCAACATCGACTGCATTGACGACTACTACTGCACGCCCGATCAGGACGTTATGCTGTTTGCATACAACTGCCTGCAGATCGGCTTTGCTGACGTAGACGCAGTAGGCAAGGACCCCTCCTACACCGAGCTGGGCTTTGGCTATGACAACATCAATCAAAGAGACATCACCTTCTCCTGGACTCCCGGCCCCGGCCAGTACCAGTCCGGTGAGGACGATTTCGTTGGTGCATACGACGAGGCTACCAAGAGAGTTACCTACGAGCTGAGAATTGACCTGCAGAAGGCGTTCGGTTGGGAAAAGTACCCCGAGAACGGCGACCAGATCAACTTCGCGTTTGTTCTTGAAGTTGCAGGTGCAAACGATTCCACCACTAACGCACAGGTTCTGTTCTGCCAGGGTATCGGCGGTCAGTACTCCATGAAGGTCAACGATTACTTTGCTCGCATTACCTTCGAAGGCAAGCCCGATGACGTTCAGATCGAAGCAGGTGTACTGCCCTCCATTTCTGAGGAAGATATGGAATACGAGCTGCGCGAAGCAATCGACTTCTCCGCGGAAAACGTGATGAACACCATGGTTGGCGAAGGCGCTAAGGTTGAGCAGATCACCGAAGGTGAGGACACCTTCATGCGTATCACCGCTGAGGCTGACGGCTGCTACGTTTACAGCACCGCATACCCCAGAAACCTGCTCTCCGACGTCAGATACCTGGTTATCAAGTACCGTACCGCATCCGAAAAGGCTGAGGAGTGCGGTCTGCTCTGGAAGACCAGACAGGATCCCGATTTCCACATCGACGAGTGCTACTATGATTACATGGTAACCGATGGCAACTGGAACTATCTGCTGCTTGACCTGAACGGTGAAGCAAAATGGCAGGACTACATCCAGACCTTGGGCTTCGCTCCCTTCTATGATGAAGAAGGCGTAGCAGGCTCCACTCTGGACATCGCTTGGGTCAAGTGCTACAACTACGATCCTTACGATCTGTTCGAGCAGTATCTGCCCACCGAGCCCGAGACTACCCAGGCTCCCGAGGAGAGCACCGATGCTCCCGCAGGCTCTGAGGCTGCAACCCAGACTCCCGCAGGCACCGAGGAAGCTACCACTGAGGCTGAAAAGTCCGGCAGCTGTGGCGGTGTTGTTGGCGCAGGCGTGCTTGCTATCGTAGCAGTACTTGGCACCGCAATCGTGCTCAAGAAGAAGGACTAATCCAATAGCCTTTACGGGGCGTTGCGAAAGCAACGCCCCTTTTTATTGCGGGCGACCGCAGGTCGCCCCTACGGACTCGGTATGATTTACAGGGGTTGCATTCGCAACCAATGCCATTAAGTTAAGGAATTGGCCCCCCGCCCCTGTCATCCTCGAGCAAGCAGCCCTCTTTTTAAGATTCTTCGCTTCGCTCAATGAATGAATCGCTCCGCAACGCGGAGCTTAAAGAGGGCTGCGCCGCGAAGGATCTTGGGGCGGGGGTATATTGTGATTTCTTAACTTAATGGCATTGCATTCGCAACGCCCCTTTTTATCGCGGGCGATTCACGAATCGCCCGCCGAATGAGAAAATGCAAAAAAACAGTCGAGGCGGTTGAAAACTACTCAAACTTATGCTATAATGAACGTAATAATTACAAAAGGGGGAACTGATATGAAGGTTTCACAAATTCCTTACAAGAGATATACGCTGGAAGAGGCGCAGGCCGCCTTTGAGGCGTTTTGCAAGGCCAACGCTGCCGCTACGTGTGCTGCAGACGTCATCGCTGCAAAGGACGCGCTCATGGAGAGCATGATCGACTATGCGACCGAGGCTTCCTTGGCCAACTGCCGCTTTACGCTGGATACCAGGGACGAGTTTTACAGCGCAGAGGTATCATATTACGACGAGATCGGCCCGCACATTTCGGGTATGCAGGCAGAGTACGGCAAGCTGCTTTTGACCTCTCCCTACCGCGCTGAGCTGGAGCAGATGCTCAATCCCCGTATCTTCAAGCAGCTGGAGATCGGTATGAAGTGCTTTGATCCCTGTATCGTCGAGGATATGCAGCTGGAAAACAGCATCGTCACCGAGTATTCCAAGTTCATGTCCGAAATGCAGTTTGAGTTCCGTGGCGAGACCATGCCGCTCTCCGCGCTGCGCGGTAACTTGGAGGACGGCGACCGTGAAACCAGACGTGAGTGCGCCGAGGCGATCGGCCGCGGCCTGCAGGCAAACGCTGCACAGCTGGACGAGTTTTACGATAAGCTGGTCAAGGTGCGCCACACCATGGCCACCAAGCTGGGATATGAGAACTTTGTGGAGCTTGGCTACTACCGTATGGGCAGAATGGACTACGATGCCGAAATGGTGCGCAAGTTCCGTGACAACGTCAAGGATTCTCTGGTGCCTCGCGTAGCTGCCATCAAGGCAGGGCTGGCAGAGGAGCTGGGCCTTGATCAGATCATGTTCTACGACGATCCCATCTACATGGCAGGCGAGCAGCCCAAGCCCATGCTGGATAAGGACGGCATTTTTGCCGCAGCGCAGGAAATGTATGATGCGATGAATCCTGTGATCGGTGACTTTATGCGTGCGATGCAAGAGGCTGAGGCCTTTGACGTGGACGCACGCGACGGCAAGTGGGGCGGTGGATACTGCACCTGCTTCCCCAGATACAAGCAGCCCTTTATTCTTGCTAACTTCAACGGCTCCTGCGGCGACGTGGATGTCATGACGCATGAGTTCGGTCACGCGCTGGCAGCAAAATTCGCTTGCGACCAGAACAACTTCGAGTTGGACGTGGGCGGTATGGAGACTGCCGAGTGCCACTCCATGAGCATGGAATTCCTTTGCTGGAAGTATATGGACAAGTTCTTTGGCGATATGGCACCGCGCTATAAGAAGCGTCATCTTCTTGAGGCATTGAGCTTTATTCCTTACGGCGTGATCGTGGACGAATTCCAGCACCTGATGTACGAGACCCCCGACATGACGCCCGAGCAGCGTAAGCAGACCTACCTTGCACTTGAAGCAAAGTACCGTCCTTACATGGGCCTTGAGGGCATTCCTTATATCGAAGAGGGAACCAGATGGCAGTATCAGATGCACATCTACGAAAGCCCCTTCTATTATATCGACTACTGTCTTGCGCAGACGGTTGCGATCGGCTTCTTGGTAGCTTCCTGTGAGGACTACGATTCCGCTCTGGAGCGTTACATCGGCTTTGCCAAGTGCGGCGGCACCAAGGCCTTTGAGCAGCTGATCGAGGATGCAGGCCTTGCGTCTCCCTTCAAGGACGGCGCGCTTGAGATCCTTGCCGACAAGGCTGCAGAGATTGCGAAGGCGCTGTGATCTTGTATAGCCGCACGGGAGTCGAACCGAATTGCCCGACGACGATGCGTTTTCGCATCTTTCGGCGCGCTTTTACTCGCAAGATTGGTATCTTGCTTCGCAAAATCCCACCAAAATCTATCAAAAACGCATTCGCCGGCGGGTGCGAGCAGTTTTGGCGTAGCAGATTTTTTTGAGTCCAAAATCCTTTCTCGCAGGGCATATAGGCGATATGTCCAAGAGAAAAGATGCAGGAATCGGGAAAATCTGCACGTCAAAACCAACTTGGTTCGACTCTCGTGCGGCTAAGCGTATATGAAACCTATCATAATTTGTAGCGGGCGATCACTGATCGCCCCTACGTTTTTTGCGCAAAAATTTCGTGATTTTATTGCAAAATACTACGAACTGTGCTACAATGGATATATATGAGCACTCCCGTGCGGAGAGAAAGGATACATCATGGAAAACACGACGCTTGCATTGATTCCTTATCCCAAATATATCACCTGCAGACAGGAATCGCTTGCCATCATGCCGATTATGGAGATCTGTGACCCCATGTTTGCTCGCCCTGCAAAGGCGTTTGCGGGCTATGCGCAAAGACTTGTGGGCGTGCGCTTTACCGAGGGACGCGGTGCGTCGGTGGTGCTGCGCGCTGATCCCGATATGCAAAGTGGCGAATACTCCCTGCGCGTGCAGACTGCCCGCGTGGTGCTTTGTGCTGCAGACGAGCAGGGCATGCAGTATGCACTGGCGACCCTGGGTCAGCTTTTGCACGTGGCGGACGGTCGCGTCAGTCTGCCTGTTTGCGAGGTGCGAGACCTGCCCGATTGTGAGCACCGCTGCGTCATGATCGACCTGGCGCGCAACTGGCATCCCTTTGATTATCTGCTCTCCTATGTGGATCTCTGCTGGTTTTATAAGGTCAGCAGACTGCACCTGCACTTTACCGACGACCAGAGCTATACGTTGCCCAGCATGATCTATCCGAAGCTGGCAACCGAGGGGCGCTCTTATACTTCCGAGGATATCGCGTATTTGAATAAGTATGCTGCCGAGCGCGGCATCTCGCTCATTCCCGAGATCGACGTGCCCGGCCATTGCACGCAGCTTTGCCTTGCATACCCCGAGATCTTTGGTACGGATAACATCATTCCGCAGACAGGGGAGGCCATGCAAGCCATGCAAGCCCTGTTTTCGGAGCTTTGCGATATGTTCCCGAATGCCGAGTATGTGCACGTGGGCGGTGACGAGGCAGCCATTGAGAAGTGGACGACAAACCAAGGCTGCCGCGCGTATGCGGAGGAATGCGGCATTGATTTTGACTGTGAGGACAAGAGATATCTTGCAGAGAGAATGCTTGCAAATTTCGTGCAGAAAATGGCCGACGCAGTGGTTGCAAAGGGCAAAAAGGTGATGGCTTGGGAGGGCTTTGCTCCTTCGGTCAACGAGTTCGTTTCCAAGGATATCATCCTGCACAGCTGGGAAAACTACTATCAGACCACACCGCAGCTGCTTGCGGGTGGCTTCAAGATCATCAACAGCTCCTGGAGACCCATGTACGTGGTTAC
>JAFQUG010000375.1 GCA_017408625.1 Clostridia bacterium
GGATTTTGCCACTTACGTGCGTCGTGATCAGTACAAGATCACAGGTCGGTCGGCTGAATACGGTCTTGCAAACGCACCCAACGAGGCATACGAGGGAGATATCGTGACCTTTACGCCCAATCCTGACGAAGGGTTCCATATCAAATCCGTTGTTGTGCTGTCAAACGGCAAGGAGCTTGATGTCAAGTTTGAGGACGGTGTGTATTCGTTTGTTATGCCCAAGGGCAACGTAGAGGTTGTCACCACCTTTAAGGTCGTGGAGGGCGGCACGGCGGCCGAGGTTCTGGCAGGCGTGATCACTGCATTGCTGATCGTGTCGATCGGCATTGTTATCGCGATCATTCTGCAAAGAAAAAAGCCGATCAAAATGTGATCCCAAAGGATTTTGGACCAAGGCGATAAGCCTTGGTCCTTTTTTGCGCTTGTACAAAAAAACGGAGAAAACTCTACCGAGGGCAAAATACAGCGGGATGAACAAAAAAAGAGCGTGTGTGCTTGACAAGCATTGATTGCGTATGGTATAATTGGCTGATATCACCACGGGAAAATACGTCAGAATTACATTTATATTCAATGGAGAAAAAACATGAGAAGAATTCTCGTTATGCTGCTTTGCGGCATCCTCCTGCTGTCGGCTTTTGCAGGTTGTGCGAACAATGAGCAGCAGGAACAGGAATCCACCACCGGCGCACAAGAGGAGGCGCATTGGATCAGCCCCAAGCTGGAGACCACCGATGAATTTGCCGGCAATACCCTGACGCTGCTTGTCAACCGAGAGATGGATGCGGGTAGCGATGAAGCATCCTCCGATCCGCTTGAGGATGCGCTTTACAGACGAAATGATAAGTTGGAGTCCACCTATGGCATTACCATCAATACCTTGCTGGAAACCGAGTATACCATTCTGGGAGACAAAGTTGCCAAGGACGTCAGCTCGGGCAACGGTGAATATGACATCGTATACCAGCACATGGTCAACGCTGCGACCAATCTGGCGGTCAACAACTACCTGATTGACCTTGACGAGCTGGAGTACGTGGATTTCGATCAGATCTGGTGGGATCAGGATGCAAAGGAAGGCTTTACCATCGGCAATCACCAGTTCTTGACCGTGGGCGACCTGTTACCGCACACCATGCTGTATTCTGCCTGCCTTGCATTCAATAAAAATCACTTTGACGATCAGTCCTTGGAATATCCTTACGAGCTGGCAAGAGACGGCGCATGGACGCTGGACGAGCTCAACGCGCTGACCAAGGATCAGACCAAGGACGTTAACGGTGACGGCAAGATCGAGCTCAAAAACGACTACTACGGCTTGAGCAGCTGGCACTTAGCAGGCCCGTTCAATTTCTTCTTTGGCGCGGGCGCGACCTTCTTTACCAAGGATGCGGACAACTATCCCGTTTACAGTGTTGACCAGGATAAGATCCAGAGCATTTACGACAAGGTGTACACCACCTTTATGACCAACAATTCTTTGTACATTACCGACGTCAGCATTCACACCGAGGCATATAAGATCTTCACCGAGGGCAGAGCACTGTTCGTCTCCTGCTCTCTGACGCAGATCGCCAATTCCGAATTTGGCTTTAAGGACATGGCGGATGAATACGGTGTGCTGCCTCAGCCCAAGTATGATACGGCGCAAGAGGATTATATGAGCTTTGTCAACGGTGCGGCATCGGTTGTCGTCGTGCCCAAGAGCCTTGGCGAGGACAGACTTGACTTTGTGGGCTACATGATGGAGGCACTTGCGTCCTCTTCCTACTACATGGTGACCGACACCCTGTATGATAAGGTTGCCAAGTCCAAGAACGTGCGTGACGCAGAGTCTGCCGAGATGGTGGATATCATTATCCGTAACAGAGTTTTTGACTTTGGATATGCGCATTTCTTCAGCAAGGGCTATCCCTGCGCGGTTCTGTTCCAGACCTGCCTGGATGCCAAGAACGATTCTGTTGCAAGTGCGATCAAAAAAGTAAAGGACAAGACCATGGAAAAGGATATAGACAAGATCCTGGAGGTTTACCAGGGAGAGTGATCAAAAAAGGGCTGCATGGCAGCCCTTTTGGTTTTTGCCCCAAAACTATTGACAAAAAGGCAAATGAAATATATAATAAAAGGTGTGTTTTTTATCAAGAAAACTATGTACTGTTAGGGAAATGATATTTCGTAGGAGCGACCTGTGGTCGCCCGCTCAGATCGCAATGTCATTAAGTTAAGAAATCACAATATATCCCCGCCCCAAGATCCTTCGCGGCGCAGCCCTCTTTAAGCTCCGCGTTGCGGAGCGATTCATTCATTGAGCGAAGCGAAGAATCTTAAAAAGAGGACTGCTTGCTCGAGGATGACAGGGGCGGGGGGGCAGTTCCTTAACTTAATGGCATTGGCTCAGATCGGGCGACCGCAGGTCGCCCCTACGAGTCGATATGGCGATCGGTGCTTCCCAAACAGCGGCAGAAAGGAAAAATATAAATCATGAAGTACGAGCATTTACAAGTGGAAAAGAAGTGGCAGGAGTACTGGGAGA
>JAFQUG010000376.1 GCA_017408625.1 Clostridia bacterium
TCATGCGATAACGGTTTTTATCGCGTTCGACCTTGCCGTAAAAGCGGAACAGACTGCCCACGGGAAACATGCTCTGCACGTAATCCTGGTTGATATACACGATCTCGCAGTCGCCACTGTCGTCATACGCACGAAACTTGACAAGCGTCATCCCTCTGCGGATCATGGCGCGGCGCGGCTGTGTGCCAACGGTCATGACCACCGACATCTTGCTTAGTCCGTCACTCTCACAAAGACGCTTGACGTTTCCGCGGTTTTCATAAGCGCGCGGGAAATGATATAACAGATCTCCCACAGTAAAAATGCCAAGCCTTGCGTAAGCCGCTTCTTTGGCCGGGCCGACGCCGCGCAGGGCCTTTATGGGAATGTCTCTGACGTCTTGCATGGGTGCTGCTCCTTTCTTTTATATTGATTCACTACGTTAATTATAGCAAAAAAAACGATTTGAGTCAACAGAAAAATTGCGGGCAACACACGTTGCCCGCAATGAATTCATATATCATCGCAGATTTTATATCCGCGCCCCTTCACCAGATGCAGCAATTTTCTGCCGCCGATGGTGCGTGCCTTCTGATTGATGGCACTGACGCGCACCGAAACGTTGGACACATCCGGAATTCTACCTTGGTAGCAATGCTTCAAAAGCGTCTCTGCATCAGATGCACCGCCCTGCCGCTCTACGATATCATCCAGAATACGGAATTCGGTAGGTGTCAGATGCATAGGGTATCCGAGATAGATATAGTCCTTGCCGTTCGATGCTTTGCATAATTGTCCTTGCATCAGTCTCTCTTTTTCTTGAGCACAAGTGCACCCATTCTGATCAATGCAAATACCAGCATGCCGCCTGCCACCGCCTTACAGGTGGTCGGTTCAAGTTCTTGGGTATCGGATTCGGTACCGGGAACGGTTTCGGGAGCTTCTTCAGGCTCTGTATCGGTGGTCACAACGCCAAAGTAGTTCTCTTCTCCCGCTGCCTTCTCAGCCATGGTGATCACCTTTGCAGGCTTGACGTCGGTGCTGACACCGGGAATGTAGTTTTGATAGACGTAGTTGAGTCTGCCCAGAGGAGCTACGTCACCGTCCACGTAGAAATCAGCCATTTCGTACAGCAGCGTATCACTGTCTGCCCACTTGAACTGCAGGCTGATCTGATTGTAGAATTCCACACCCAGCATTTCCATGGGAACGGCGATCATCATCTGATTGCCCTTGACACGGTAGGAAACCTTACCGCACTCGGTAAATACGTACTTGCCGTCTGTACCGCTGTACTTTGCAACCGTGGTAGAGAAATCATCGCCTGCCTTGTGGTTGACAATAAAGTCGTAGCCGTACCAGCCGGTCTCGGTGCTGCCGTCCACGTCAAGGAACAGCTGCATCCAGGAGGTGTCGGCCACGGGCTTGGTGATATCGTCCGCGGTCTGCACGTAGAAATAAAGGTAGGTGGTGTCCTGAGTGACCTTGGAGGCAACGATATCGTTTCTGCCCGTGGTGTTGGTCATGATCTGATTTCCAAACGCCTTGCCGTTACGGTCCACGGTATCGCCCTTTACGTCGTAGTAGGTGATCGCCACGTTATCCCATTGCGCAAAATCGCCCGTGACGTTGATGGGATTGCGCGCATCCTGTACGATGGTGGGTGCTGCACCCTTGAGCGCCTGGATATTATAGATCATCTGCATGTAGTAGTTATCGAAATAATAATCGGTAATAGTCATTTCCACGTCGCGGGAGAATTCCAGAGAAGCGGTGTCCACGAAGCGGATGGTACCGTTATCGGTAGGCTGACGCTGCGCGACCCACTCGTTCCAGCCCGTGATCAGCACGTACTTGACGTCTCTGGACAGTGCTCTGTCAAACTGGTACTGGAAGTTGATGCCCAGCTTGTAGGAATCGGGCGTCAGCAGGTCGTAAGTGCCGTTATAGGAACGACCGCGGTTGGAGCGGTCACCGTAGAATGCCGAGTCACTGAACTGTACCGTACCCGCATGCTGTGCCATGGAAATGCTGATGGCTTCTCCGTCTCCGTCGTTGTTCTTGAAAACTCTCTGCGGCCAGGTGAAGTCCATCCAGGGCCATGCGTTCTTCTTGGTGCCCTCGTTGGGCCACTGAGGCAGACGGATGGTGAAGAAATCATCAATATTATCACTGTACTCCGCAATGATCAAGGGCTTTCCGTCCACGTACAGCCAGGTATCGGGATACTGATTCTTGGCATAGATCTTATTATACAGCGTTCTGACCACGCTTGCACTGCTGGAGTGTGTATAGAACACGATCTGCGGTGCATCGTAGCCCTGCTCATTGAGCTCGTGGCAAACCTGCATGAGCTTGATGGCATTGTCATAATATTCATAGCCGTTGGTTACGTCAATATAAAGGAAGTCCACGTTTGCATTGGAGAGCAGCTCCATGTGCTTACGCATGACCCACTGGTCGCTGGAATAATAGTATCCGTACAAGGGCTCTGCAAAGTAATGCATCTGACCGACAGGCCCCCAGGCGTTACAGGTCTTGGTATTGAAGGCATCCTCGCCATACTTCTCTACGATGTGCGTCATATCCCATACACCGGTATCCTGATGCTCGCCCATCCAAAGGAAATAGAAGATACCCACGTAGTGCTCACCGTTCTGCCCGTACACACCGACCGTTGCAGGATCGGAGACCGCCTGCTTGTGATTGGTGGTGGTATACTGGCTGTACTGCGTGTAAAGGCTTCTGCCCAGGTCATCGGTGCCCGCATAACCGCCAAAGACATAGTTGACGTTGTTGGGAACGGTATAGCTGACCGTTTCACCGTTGAGCAGATAGGAGATCGTAACCTCCTTGCCGTCAGCCGAAACCGCGTAAGACAGGCTTCCCTGCTCGGTGTCTACAGAGAAGGTGGGGAGCTCTGCGGGCGTGGGATCCGCCCATTCCACCTGCTTGTTTGCCTCTTCCTCTTCCTGTCTCTTGGATTCTTCCTCCGCCTTCAGCTGCTCCTCGTATGCCAGATACTTCTTGTATTCTTCCATGTTGAAGCGGTTCGCATCCTCTTCGGTTGCAAAGAACGCGATATAGGCAATATCAATGGTGGTCTCGCCGTTGACGAACGGACCGTTGGCCAAGGGATCAAGACGCATAATGTTGATCGACGCGTTCGCATCCGCCCAGGAATCCAGATAAATGATCTGCTTTTCCCACTCGCCGCTTGCATTCCATTGCCAGCTCTTGTGAGAACCGCCCTGGCCCATTTCCACGCCGTCACTTCTCTGCACAAAAAGCTCACCCTGCGCAGGGCAATCGGTGCGGTAATAGAACAGTACGTACTTGGCATCAGCACACTTGACACCGGGCTGGCTGAGCCACAGATAGGGGTCAGAGCCCGTGATGACAAAGGAATAGTATCCGTCCTGCTCTTGGTGCACGGTATCGTGACCGTTTTTGAATTCATCCGCAGTTTCGGACACGCCAAAATCATACAGCAGACCGGGCACGGAGGTTTCAAACGTCGTAGAATCCGAGGCGGTAGCCGATGCGCCCGCAAAGACCGTGATCGCAGTGCCCGCAACGCAGGCAAAACAAAGAACGATTGACACGATCAGAAGAACTGTTTTTTTCATAGTCTTTTCCTTTCTGATAGCAAGGATTTACATTTGAATTATAACAAAAAAAACGCGGGAATGCAAGAGCATTCCCGCGTTTTTGGATAGTTGACCAAATCCAAGCTTACTTTTTTGGTACATATAACGCGCGCATGGCGTTGAGCACCGCCAGGATCATGACGCCCACGTCGGCAAAGATGGCCACGATGGGCGGCAGCGTACCGACAAACGGCAGCAAGCTCAACACAAGCACGATGACCTTGACGCCAATGGCGAACACGATATTCTGACGCACAATAGCCAGCGTTCTGCGGCTGATGCGGATGGCGGTTGCCACCTTGGAGGGCTTGTCGTCCATGAGCACCACGTCGGCCGCCTCAATGGCTGCATCCGAGCCAAGCGCGCCCATCGCAATACCAATATCCCCTCTTGCCAGCACGGGTGCGTCGTTGATGCCGTCACCAACGTACACGACCTGGCCCTTGGGAGACTTCTGTGCGATCAGCTCCTCAAGCTTTTTCACCTTGCCCTCGGGCAAATGCTCGCTGTGCACCTCGTCCACGCCAAGCTTCTCGCCGATCGCGCGCCCCGTAGCAGACGCGTCACCCGTCAGCATGACCGTCTTTTTGACGCCCAGCTTGCGCAGCTGCGCAATGCCGTCCTTTGCGTCCGGCTTGATCTCGTCGGACACGATGATGTGCCCTTCGTATTCTCCGTCCACCGCCACGTGCACCACCGTGCCCACAGCGTCACATTCGTGCCACTGCGCACCGATGCTGCGCATGAATTTGCGGTTACCTACGCAGACCTGCTTGCCGTCGATCATGGCCTTGATGCCATGCCCTGCGATCTCGCGCACCTCGCCCACGCGGCTGTTGTCCACTTCCTTGGCGTACGCCTGCTTGAGCGAGCGGGAAATGGGGTGATCCGAGTAGCTTTCTGCCGTTGCGGCCAGATCGAGCAGAGCCTGCTCGTCGATCTTTTCGGGGTGAATGGCCGTGACCTTGAAGTTTCCTTTGGTCAGCGTGCCGGTCTTGTCAAACACGACCGTTTCTGCCTTGGCAAGTGCCTCCAAGTAATTGGAGCCCTTGATCAGGATGCCATGCCCGGATGCGCCGCCAATGCCGCCAAAGAAGGACATGGGTACCGAAATGACCAGCGCACAGGGACAGGAAATGATCAGGAAATTGATGGCGCGCAGGATCCACTCGCTCCACGGTGCACTTTCAAAGCCGCCGATCAGACCCATGATCACGGGCGGCAGGATGGCAAGTGCGGCAGCCGAGCACACCACAATGGGGGTATACCAACGGGCAAAGCGCGTAATATACGCCTCGCTCTTGGATTTTTTGTCGCCCGAGGTCTCAACAAGCTCCAAGATCTTGGAAACCGTAGACTCTCCGAATTCCTTTTCGACGCGCACACGAAGCACGCCGTTCATATTGATGCAGCCACTGATCACTCCGTCGCCGACCGAGACGTCACGCGGGTTGGATTCCCCCGTCAGGGCGACTGTGTTCAGACTGCTTGCACCTTCAATGACCGTGCCGTCCAGCGGCACCTTTTCGCCCGGCTTGACCACAATGATATCGCCAACCGCGACCTCGTCGGGAAATACCTCCTCCACCTTACCGTCGCGCTCGACGTTTGCGGTGTCGGGACAGATCTCCATGAGCGAAGCGATCGCGTTTCTGCTCTTGCCCACCGCGATGCTCTGGAACAGCTCGCCCGTCTGATAAAGCAGCATGACCATGACAGCTTCCAGGTATTCGGGCTCCTGATCGGGAAACAGACCGATCGAAAGCACACCCACCGTGGCGACTGCCATGAGGAAATTCTCGTCAAACAGCTGACCGTGGAAAATGCCGCGCACAGCCTTCCACAAAATATCGTAACCAATGATAAAATACGGAACGAGATAGCAAAGCGCAGCCGCCCAATCGGGCAGATGCACGTGTCCGTGATTTTCTCCGAAATGACTGTGTCCGCCGATCAGAATATGGCAAAGCAGCAGCAAAGCAGCCGCCACGATGATGCGGACCAGTACCCTTTTCTGACTTTTTTTGAGTTTCATTACTTGATGATCACCTTGCAATCCGAGTCAACCTTCTTGACTACCTTGATAATCTGGGGAATGATCTCTTCAAACTTGTCCTCGTCGGCCTCCACGGTCAGTCTCTGTGCCATAAAGCTGACGCTGGCATAGGTCACGCCCTCGATTTTCTTGATGCCCTCTTCCATCTTGGCAGCGCAATGCGCGCAGTCCAGATCTTCCATCTTAAATACCTTTTTCATAACATTTCTCCTTTCAAAGAGCATACTTTTCTGTTTAGCATTATACTCCAAATTGAAATTTTTGTCAAGAGAAAGTGCGATATTGCGAGATGAACGCGTACGTGTAGGGGAAGATATCATCTTCCCGCCCGTAAACAGTTCATGAACGGAGCCTCCCGAACGCCAACCTCCCCACCGCATGCGGGAAGGTAATACCTTCCCCTACATTTCTTATTTTCACAGCGTAGACATCCCTGCGAGCCCATCACAGCTCGGGACGTTCGCCGCTTGCGGCATGGCGCTATCCTCTGCAGGATGGTGCTCTCTTGACATCCATTGAGAATCATGCTAAAATAAAAATACGAAATATTTTCAAAATTTTTCAAAAAACACCGAACTTTTCGGCAAAAATTGCGACTATATAGGTAGAAGAATCAAACGAAAGCAACGGAGGCGATACAGATGAAAGAGAAAAATTACGTCAAATCATACAGAGAGCTGTGCAAATCGTCGATTCTGCTCTCCTTGCTCATGGTCGTCTTGCATCTGATGGCGGCTTTGGTATTGAATTACGTATGGGGCAGCGGTGCCGTGGGAAAGATGATTGCCTGCGAGATCTTTTTGCATCTCTCTTATATCATGCTCATTCGATTCTATCTGGAAAACTACAAGCATTTAGTCAAATCCCGAATCATTGAGAAATCCAAAAAACTGCTTTGGAGCGGTATGATCCCCTTTTTGATCAGCGAAGTGATCAACGTAGCCGTGCTCATCATGATATTGGTATAAGGAGGCTTCACACATGAAAAAACAACGCCTGAATATGCGCATCATTTGCTCCGTGCTGCTGTGCCTTTTGCTCTTCCCTATGCTATCGGGCTGCAGCCGTATTTTGCATGGAGAAAAAATCACCATATATCCTTGCTATTTCAACCGTGACGTAGAAGGCATGGATGCCAAAGTCATGGGCGATATCCTGACGCAGGCAGGGTACACATACCGAGGAACTACACCCTCAGACGATTACACCGCTTACGCCTATCGCGCTCTGGATTTTCCGGACGAGAACAAAAGGGCCATATTTGTTTTTGAATACACAAGTGCCGAAGCAGCCAAGCAAGCATATATCCAAGACGGCAGCTTGGACTTTATTATAGCAAGTGATCTGTTCATTGACAGAG
>JAFQUG010000030.1 GCA_017408625.1 Clostridia bacterium
AATAGAAGAAGCACCGAGGCGACTGCCTCGGTGCTTCTTCTATTGGTGACCCATCGGAATTGAGCCGAACTCATCGAGCTGCGCTGAAATTAAGCCCATTTGGAAAAAGCAAACTCGCAGCTCGACCTTTCGAAGCGCAGCGCCGAAAGACTTCGACTCTCCGAAGGTCAAGAGCCGAAATTTCTACGCACGATCAGAAATTGTGCTGAAATTGGTGCAAAAATGTTAAATGTCATATTTAATTGCGAAAATGTAAAGCCTCTGTGATAGACTTTTGGATTGTATTGATGTATAATC
This sequence comes from Clostridia bacterium, assembly GCA_017408625.1. The sequence continues at coordinate 298 of JAFQUG010000030.1, forward strand.
ATAGTGTAATTCAGCATGAAATGGAGGATGATTATGACGTTTGCGGATAAGGTGTTGGACTTGAGAAAAAAAGCGGGGCTTACACAAGAGGAATTGGCGGAAAAGTTAGAGGTTTCGCGGCAGGCTATCTCGCGTTGGGAAATGGGGCTTGCAATGCCGGACGCATCTAACCTGCTGCAGCTTTCAAAGCTTTTCAAGGTGACTGTGGATTATCTGATTAACGAAGAATACGCGAGTGATGAGGACATCCCGATTGTGAAAACCAAAGAAGCGTCACTGAATCAAGAAATGAAAAAAGTACCGGCAATGATAAAATCAACATTGATTGGTATGGCGATGACTCTTCTGCTGGCATTGCTGCTCTTTATATTCACCGCAGAATTGCCTGTTTTAGTGATTCCTGTTCTTGTTCTGCCGTTTCCGACTTTTTATTTTTCCGTATTCTGTAAGGAATTGAAATCGCTCAAACTGATATTAAGCACAAGTGCGGTTTTATTGTTGGCGGTTAATGTTATCACGCTTATAGGCTTTTGGATTTCCTATCACGTGCATCACGGTGAAGCATATACACATTTGATTCTATGGGATCATATTCTTTGTTTTATGAATGCAGCAGCACTGATCTCATTGGGCAGTTTTCTTGCTTTATCGGCCAAACTTCAAAAATGGTGGGTGCATTTGCTGATTTATCTGGGGGAGTCTGTGCTTTGGATAGCCGTGGTCAGTATCCTCTACGGCATGACGTCGGACAGCTCTTTTTCGCATATTGCAGCGTTGGCTATTAGTGCCTTGCTTTGTGTCATTGGGTGTGTTGTTTATAGCTTGCAAGCAAAAAAAGCAGGGGAGAGTTATGCATTGGAATGAATACTATCTTGCATACTTGATCAAGAATACTTGGTTTTCATTATTATGCTGTGTCTTCGGGATGATAACCCTCGTTATCAATCGATTTGCATTGAGTGAGTTGCTTGTTGCCGCTGTGGTTTGCGCGTTGATATCTTTTGTTGTGTCATTATTTCAAGGCTGCTTGGAAAAAGCAATCACAAGGAAGTATTCAAAGTCTTATGCACCCTTCAAAATTAGCCTTTGGAAATATCTGATCGGAGCAAATTCCGTATTACTCTTCATACTCGGGTAAAAAAGTGCCGGTGATCAGCTGATGACGAACGCAAGTCAATGTGGAACTGTAACAGGCCGATTCTCTAATTGGGAATAGTTCAGACGATTCATCGTGACTAAACGGAGAGTTCGGCTAACTATTTCCCCCATTTATCTGCCCGTCATCCCTTGACGGCCGTCGGGCGTGCGTGTTACAATAATCTTATGATCCATACGTGTGAAAGGAGCAAGTATTTACATATGAAGCTGCGCGACATTCATCTGCGCGATCCCTTTATTTTCGCAGAAAACGGTGTTTATTATCTTTACGGCACGCGCCGTGGCCCTGCCACCAAGGTCATTCCGTGGACGGGTCTGGACGTCTATACCTCGACTGACCTTATCGAGTGGAGTGAGCCACACGAGTGCTTTACCCGTCCTGCAGATTTTTGGTCGGATCGTGATTTCTTTGCTCCCGAGGTGTATCATTACGGTGACGCCTACTATATGTTTGCAAGCTTTCGCAGCGAAACGCATCTGCGCTGCTCCCAAATTCTCAAGGCTGATAGCCCCATGGGCCCGTTTTTGCCTTTTTCCGCAGGGCCTATCACACCTGAGGATTGGGTTTGTCTGGACGCAACCTTTTACGTGGACGAGCAGGGAACTCCCTGGACGGCGTTTTGCCATGAATGGACGCAGGTTGGCGACGGCACGATTGAGATCATGCCCTTGACCGCAGATCTGACCGCGCCTGCAGGAAAGCCCGAAACCGTTGTTCGTGCGAGCGATGCACAGTGGTCGTATTCGCTGGTCGATCCCACCTCCCGCAACTTTGTCACAGATGGACCGTTCTTCCGCAAGGGCAAAAACGGAAAGCTGTATATGCTGTGGTCGGGATTTCACGCAGGCCCGCAGTATTGGTACGTGCAGGCGCTTGCCATCAGCGACAGCGGCAGCATCCGCGGACCCTGGCGTCATGCCGACCAATTTATTTACGACGAGGACGGCGGACACGGCATGATCTTTGATGGCTTTGACGGAAATCTGTATCTCATTCTGCACAGCACCAACGTCAATCCCAACGAGCGTCCGCGACTTTTCCAAATCAAGGAGACGGACGACGGCTTTGAGATCGTCGCGCGTGTGGATTCGTAAAAATCATAAAAAAACGGGTTGTCCGCAAGGACAACCCGTATGTTGTTTTATTCCTGCTTGCTACCTTGGCTCAGGGCTGCAGTGCGGTACGTGCCCTCTGTCTTGGCACATTCCTCGGCCCAAAGAGCGGCCTGACGGTCATAGATCTCCTGCGGGATCTCGGGAGTGCCTGCGGCAAAATTGGGCAGGAGCATATCTCCGGCTGCCTTGGGGTCGGTGCAGGCGGTATCATGACGCCATTTTTCGCGTTCTTCCTTGTTGCGGAGGTTGGGGACTTCCATGGAAACGCCACCCGCCAGAATAGAGCGATAAGCAAACAGACCGGGCAGGAACATATCCAGTGCCTCATAGACGTCGATGGTGTCTGCGGTCTCGTCGCCCAGAATGCGCTTGATGAAGTAGTACATGGAGAAGAAGTCGGATCCACCGTGACCAAAGCCTGCGACGTCCTCGGCAGGTGCGTGCTCGGGGAAGTAGGAGCGCAGAGAGCCTGTCTCGTAGCCGCCGTCATATTCATCCTTGTTGATGTAGATCTTTGCAATGTGTCCGTCCATTGCGTCCTCACGGCCGCATTCCATTCTGCCTTTAGAGCCATACATGGTGTACCAGATGGAGTTTCTGTACAGGTCTCCGTGAATCGACTTGACAATGCCGCCGTTTTCCAGGGTTACCATCTCAATGCCGAACTGACCGCTCTTGCATCCCGTGCGCAGACGGCGGGCGTTCTTGGTGCCCTCAAAGCCAATGACCGATACGGGACGCAGGCCTGTGGAGTGGATGATGGGACCTAAGGAGTGCGTGCAATAGAAGGTAGCATAGCCGTTGTTGCGCCAGTGGTCAGCTTCACCGTAGGCAATAGAGGGCCAGATGGGCTCGCAGTTGTGAATGTATTCGCCTTCGCCGTACTCGAATTCGCCGATCTCACCGCTCTCGTAAAGCTTTTTCATTTCGTAGGGAGCGGGCATGTAGCAGTAGTTTTCGCCGTAAGAATACACAAGGCCGCTCTCTTCCACAGCCTCAACCAGCTCCACAGCCTCCTTCATGTTCTGAACGGGAAGCACCTCGGAAAAGACGTGCAGACCCTTTTTCAGGCAACGGATGGCAAAGGGTGCGTGCTCGTTGGCGTAGTTTGCCAGCACCACGGCATCCATATCGTGCTCAATAAACTTGTCAAAATGATCGTAGAAGGTAATATCCAGGCCTGCGGCAGCCTCTCTTTGCGCGTCCAGCGCCTCGGGGCTCTTGTCACAAATGGCGACCACCTCTGCGTGGTCCGCTCTTTTGCAGTAGTTGATCATGCTGGTGCCGCGATAAGCACCCAAAACGCCGATGCGTACTTTTTTCATGGAGTCTGTTTCCTTTCTTTTATGGAATGATGCATGGGGCTGGGTGAATACGTGGGGAATCTGCCCCATTTCACATCTTCATTATATCACAAGATGCACCTCCCGTCTGTGGATAAATTCCACAAATTTATAAAAAATAGTTATGTTTCAATTGACTTCTTTCCAAAGATGTGTTATACTGATGCCATCTTATTTGGATAAGGAGGCAGGATCATGGCTGAGCAGAACGTGTGTCGATTCGTTCCTCGTGAGATCAACGACCATAGCATTCATACCGTCCATTTCGTGCTGGAAACCAAGGAGCAGCTCTATACGGGTTTGCGACTCAAATCCCTGTATACCGTGTATTTCGTGCT
>JAFQUG010000377.1 GCA_017408625.1 Clostridia bacterium
AAACACCCCAAGGGAGCGGCAATGTCATTAAGTTAAGAAATCACAATATACCCCCGCCCCAAGATCCTTCGCGGCGCAGCCCTCTTTTTGTCATTCTTGAGCGAAGCGAAGAATCTTAAAAAGAGGACTGCTTGCTCGAGGATGACAGGGGCGGGGGCCAATTCCTTAACTTAATGGCATTGAAGGGAGCGGACGCTCGCCTTGGGGCAGGGGAATGAAACAACGTAATTCGTCAGTGGTCAGACGGCTTTTCTCGGGTCAACGGGCGATATTCCTTCGGCCGCGGTGACACAATCGCATTCGGCCATAGCTCGTCCTCGCGGTACCAATGCTCTTTGCCGACCACACAGGACACGTCTTCTCCATCTCGCGGGTAGAAAAAGCATTCGCCATCGTGTGTGTTGCACATAAAAAAGCAGGTGCCGTCAGCTCTGTAAAAGTGCGGATTTTCGGGGTTTTTGAAACCCCATCCATCAATCCACTCCCAAATACTGTGGATGTTTTCTGTTATGATTGCATACAACTCTGGACAAATACGGTAAAAATGCAATTCTCTTACCATACCCGGATAGGTATGTCTGTATGGCGGAGCATACTCATAACCATCCGGATCTACAGTTATTTCAAAAGGTTTGAGTTTATCTGCCAAAGGAATGTTTTGACCAAGCAACACACTGAAGGTATCAGAGTACTGAAAGCACACGCGTATGAGTTCATCGTGTTCTTTACCCTGAATGTCGTATTCAACGTCTTCGGTGTAATCCTTAATATTGCCATCAAAAAAAGCGTAATTCATTCTTTCCTCCTGTAATACGATGTGCTTACCGTTGACACTTGGATTTGGTTTTTGCGCAAATTTTTCACCACAATAGGGCTGGTTTTCACACTACGCCCCCGGAGCACAGGGGACGGTTCTCTGTGCAGTTTGATTTTGCTTAAAAAATTGTTGTTTCGCGCATGTGGGCGGATTGTCACGTCAGTTGCCGCCTCTTATAACATTAACCAAAGAAACGTTATGAGCAGCATTAACAGTGCAATAAGAAAAACAATTAATGTAGGCCAGATCGAAGATTTCTGAGGCTTTGTATTACTTTCGCTTATTAAACCTGTGTATTCAGTCGAAACCTCATATTTGGATAATTGATTCTCGATGAACTTGATGCATGCGTCATTAGCAGAAAAGGTTAAAAAATTTTTGTTATAAAATGGCGCCCATATGATGCCATATAAATGTAAATATTGGACAGGAACGTCTGTGTCAGTATATATACCAATATAACGTTTCCCATTGCCGACGCTTATTACAAATTTCTTTATATCTGACCATGGATAAGTGGCGACCCTGGTTCCATTTCGCTTAACCAAAAATATGCCATATTCATTGATCTGAATCTTTTTCCAAAACAGATTGCCTTTTATAACAAGAACAATCCCGCATACCATTGAGATCACAGATGCAAGAATGCCATATATAAAAAGCAAAAATTCCGGTGATTTATAATCGAGAGTTGATGGGATAGCGAGTAAAAGCAGAAGGGCTGAGAAAATAATGCTGACTATTCCTAACGGAAGAAATACTTTTAGAAAGCCGGAAAACTTATGATACATATTAGTCAATAGGGATCACCTCTTCACTTGGGAGCACAGGGGACGGTTCTCTGTGCAGTTTGATTTTGCTTAAAAAATTGTTGTTTCGCGCGTCACTTACCATTGACACTTGGATTTGTTTTTTGCGCAAATTTTCACCACATAGGGCTGGTTTTCACGCTACGCCCCCTGCTACGCATTGTAGCTTCAGGAAAGCTCCTCCAGTAATTTTTCAAAAGCTTCATCGGCAGAAATGTCATACCAGAACTCACCCTGTGTAAGCTGCGGGGAAGTATCCTCTAAATACTCCTTGCATATGACCGTCGGAGTAATCATGAGTCTATAAGTATCATCGTAGATAATGATTCCTTTTCCCTCCGGAGAGTGTGGACTGCCGAACATGATGTGAAAATCCATTGCAGCAATTCTTTCAAGAACTTCTGCATGCTGATCTTCTTCCAAGGTTTTTACGACAGTAATATTTGTTGTATTGGAATCTTTTTCTGCTGTAATGTAAACAAGCTCAATTTTGGTTACGTTTTGGGACATTTCATCATATTCGAGCTTTACCGTATTATCTTTGCATGATACTGTAGCAGACAGGCACATAAACATAGCTATGATGAAAACGAATAATTTACAAAGAATAACTCTATTCCTCACAATAACATCTCCTTTCGTTCATCATGCAGCAGGAAAAAGTTCTCTGTGCATTTTGATATTACTGGAATTTGCTGATTTGCGCGTCACAGGGGATGGCGTTTTTTCCATTATACCAGAAGCCGAAAATCCTGTCAAGAACTCTGCTTTCGCGGGCACTCAAACGCCCCTTCACCTATACAGTCGCATTTTTTGCGCAAACGTTCCGATATTTTCGAGAAATTTTCAAAAAAATTTTTCACCGTGTCTTTTACCCATCAATTTCCCCACAAAAACCGCCAAAATCATTGACATTTCTTAAAATATGAGTATAATTATTATGGGAGTGTAGGGAATGGCGAAAAATCGTTCCCGCACAAGATAAAAAGAAACGGAGGCTTTACCCATGGAAAAGTATTACCGCATGAATATCGCAGGCTGTGAGCGCGATCTGCCGCTCTGCCCCTTAAATGACAAACTGATGATCGGTGCATTCGTCATCTTTGGCGACCCCGAGCTGACCACCGCTGCCGCAAAGGCACTTCTGGATAAGGTCCCCGAATACGATTACCTGATCACCGCAGAGGCAAAGGGCATTCCGCTGGTGCACGAAATGGCAAGACTTGCAGGCAATCAGAAGTACATGCTGGCGCGCAAGGGCGCAAAGCTGTACATGAGAGACGTGCTGCAGGTTTCTGTCCGTTCCATCACCACCAATCGCGAGCAGACCCTGTATCTTGACGGCTACGATGCTGCGCTGATGAAGGGCAAGAAGATTCTGATCGTGGACGATGTCATCTCCACCGGCGAATCTCTCAAGGCTCTGGAGGCACTGGTCGAGCAGGCCGGCGGCATCATCTGCGGCCGCGCTGCCATCCTTGCCGAGGGTGACGCGATCGATCGCGAGGATATCGTATATCTTGAGCCCCTGCCGCTGTTTGACAGCGAGGGCAAGCCCCTGTAATTTTGTAAATACATCTGTAAGGAGAACATAAAAATGGCAGAATTTTTGAGTGCAAATGATAAAAGAACGCACTATTGCGGCACGCTGACCGAGTCGGACATTGGTTCCAAGGTATGCGTGATGGGTTGGGTACAGAGACAGAGAGACCTTGGCGCGCTGATCTTTATCGACCTGCGTGACAGAACGGGTATCGTCCAGCTGTCCTTTGACGATTCTACCGACCGCGAGATCTTTGAAAAGGCATTCCGTGCACGCAGCGAGTACGTGCTGGCTGTTCACGGTACCGTCCGTCCCAGAGCAGAGGGCGCGATCAACCCCAACCTGCCCACGGGTAAGGTAGAAATTTACGTGGAGAGCATGAAGGTGCTGTCCGCCGCACAGACCCCTCCCTTTGAGATCGGCACCGGCAAGAAGGTCAACGACGAGATCGCGCTGCGCTACCGTTACCTTGACCTGCGCCGCCCCGAGCTGCAGAGAAACATCCGCGTGCGTCACGAGATCGCACGCGTTGCAAGAGAATATTACTACGAGAACGGATTCCTTGAGATTGAGACACCCATGATGATCAAGCCCACGCCCGAAGGCGCGCGTGACTACGTCGTTCCCTCCAGAATCCATCCCGGCTCTATGTATGCGCTGCCCCAGTCTCCTCAGCTTTACAAGCAGCTCTTGATGCTGTCCGGCTACGACCGCTACATTCAGCTGGCTCGCTGCTTCCGCGATGAGGACCTCAGAGCTGACCGTCAGCCCGAATTTACCCAGATCGACCTTGAGATGTCCTTTGCAACCATGGAGGAGATCATGGAGGTCAACGAGGGCTTTATCAAGAGAGTGTTTGCCGAAGTGCTTGGCGTGGATATCGCAACCCCCATGCAGCGCATGACCTATGCCGAGGCCATGAACCTGTATGGCAGCGACAAGCCCGATACCAGATATGAAATGACCATTCAGAACCTCTCCGAGGTTGTCAAAAATACTACCTTCCCCGTGTTCGCAGGCGCACTTGCCGACGGCGGCAGCGTTCGTGCGATCGTGGCAAAGGGCGGTGCAAGCGTGCTGACCCGTAAGGAGATCGACAAGCTGACCGAGCATGCAAAGGGCATTGGTGCCAAGGGTGTTGCATTCATCCGTTGGGCAGACGCTGCTCCCAACTGCTCGTTTGCAAAGTTCCTTACTCCCGAGGAGCTGACGGCTCTGACCGAGGCGCTTGGCATGGTACAGGGCGACGTAGCTCTGTTTGTTGCCGACAAGGATAAGGTCGTGCTGCCCGTGTTGGGTGCTCTGCGTCAGCTGGTTGCAAGAAAGCTGGACATTATCCCCAAGGGACAGTTCAATTTCCTGTGGATCACCGAGTTCCCCTTCTTCGAGTGGAACGAGGAGACCGGCCACTGGGATGCAATGCACCATCCCTTCACCATGCCGCTTGAAGAGTGCCTGCCTTACCTGGAGAGCGATCCCGGCAGCGTGCGCGCAAAGTGCTACGATATGGTTCTCAACGGCACCGAGCTGCTTTCCGGCTCGATCCGTATCACCGACTGGCAGCTGCAGGAGCAGATGTTCCGCGCGCTGGGGCTTACCAAAGAAGAGATCGAGGCCAAGTTCGGCTTCTTAGTTGACGCATACAAATACGGTGCACCCCCTCACGGCGGCTCGGGCATGGGTCTGGACCGTCTGGCAATGGTCATGCTGGGCGCAGACAGCCTGCGTGACGTCATTGCATTCCCCAAGGTGCAGAACGCAAGCGAGCTGATGTCGGGTTGTCCCGCACCTGCAGATCCCAAGGCAATGGAGGAATTGCACTTGGCATTCGTTCCCGAGGACAAATAATCGTTTGGAGGGCATCATGGCTGCCAATACCATCAAGTTCAATAAGCAGAATACGCTTGTCGTGGCGCACAGAGGCGTCAGCGGACTGGAAACGGAGAACACCTGCGCGGCCTTTATCGCGGCAGGCAACCGCAGCTACTATGGCGTGGAGACCGACGTGTATCGCACCGCGGACGGCAAGTTCATCATCAACCACGACGGAAACTTAAAGAGGATCGCGGGAGAGGACTTGTGCGTGGAGCAGGTCAGCTTTGACGTGCTGCGCGCGGCCGTGCTGTACGACAAGGACGGCGTCAAGAGGGGAGACCTTCACTTAGCAAGCGTGGACGAGTACGTGCGCATTTGCAAAAAGTATGGAAAGATCTGCGTTCTTGAGCTGAAAAGTAACTTTACTGACGAGGAGATCGCGCGCCTGTGCGCGATGATCGAGCAGTTGGGGTACCTTGACGGCGTGACCTTTATCGCGTTCAACATCGAGAACCTGATCAAGGTGCGCGCGCTGTATCCCGATCAGCCCTGCCAGTATCTGACGGGCGACGTCAGCGATGAGATGATTGCAAAGCTTGCAGAGCTGAAAATGGATCTTGACGTGCACTATGCTGCGCTGACCAAGGAGCGAGTGGACGCATTCCATGCGGCGGGCATTCAGATCAACTGCTGGACGGTGGACAACGCGGCCGACGGCGAACGCCTTGCCGATTGGGGCGTGGACTTTATTACGTCGAACATTCTTGAATAAGAGCTTGAAGGGCGACCGCAAGGTCGCCCTTTCGTTTGGCCGTAGGGCGATTCACGAATCGCCCGTTTATCTGTTGGGGTGTTGTGTGAGAAATTTTTTCCGTTCTTTTTGGCACTGCGGGCGCAAAAAGAACCAAAAACGCCGAGTTTTTGTCGCTCGTTGCGACGAGCGACTCGGGGCGCTGCCCCAAGACCCCGCGAGCCTTTGAAAAGGCTCGATCCAAACTTTTCATAAGTAATACTTAACCGCATTTTGACTTGACAACCGTCACGTTTTTATGGTACAATAAAAAGGATAACGAAAACAAGGGGAAGAGCATGAAAACCTTACTTTGCATTGACGGTAACAGCATTCTCAACCGTGCGTTTTACGGCATTCGTGCGCTGTCTACCAAGGACGGCACGCCCACCAACGCGCTGTACGGAATGATCAATATCTTTTCCAAGCATATAGAAGAATACAAGCCCGATTTTGCGGCGGTGGCCTTTGATCTCAAAGCTCCCACCTTCCGTCATAAGATGTATGACGAGTACAAGGCGGGCCGTCACGCCATGCCCGATGAGCTGGCGGCGCAGATGCCGATCGCCAAGCAGATCGTGCCTATGCTCGGTCTGCACGTGTTACAGTACGAGGGCTACGAGGCCGACGATATTCTGGGCACGCTGGCCGCTATGGCACGCGTATACGGCGAGGACTGCCGCGCGCTGATTCTGACGGGTGACCGCGATTCCTTGCAGCTCATCGATGCCAACACCAATATTTTGCTTGCAACCAATCAGGACACGCTTGTCATGGACAGGGAAGCATTTTTTGCCAAGTACGGCGTTCAGCCCGAGCAGTTTGTGGACGTCAAGGCACTCATGGGCGACAGCTCCGACCACATTCCCGGTGTGCCCGGCATTGGCGAGAAGACCGCGCTCAAGCTGATCTCCGAATACGGCTCGTTGGACGGTGTTTACGAGGCACTGCCCACCGCCAAGCACACCCCCTCGGTTCGCGCCAAGCTGAAAAACGGCAAAGAAAGCGCGTATCTCTCGCAAGCACTTGCGCGCATTTGCTGCGAGGTGCCCCTGAGTGAGACGCTGGACGATCTTGTCTATACCGGCCTTGATTGTGCCGCTGCGCGTGACATATTCACGCGCCTGGAATTTACCGGCTATATCAAGCGCTTTGGCCTTGATAAGGAGCAAGTTCCCGCGCAATCCGATCTTTGTGTTGATTCGACCGAAGATTCTCCCGCGCAACCCTCATCCTTGACCGAGGTCACAAGCCTTGCTGAGCTCTCGGGAGACCTGATCGGCTTTGACTTTGCAGACGGCTGTGCCATGCTGACCGATGGTGAGCACGTGCTCAGATATACGGGCGACCTTTCCGCACTGCAGGCTTTCCTTGCGGACAGGCAGGTGGTTGCCTACGACTGCAAGAGCCTTTATCGCGCGCTTTTGGCCGCAGGCTGCAGCTTCAAGGGCTGCACCTTTGACGTCATGCTTGCCGCATGGGTGGATGATCCGGGGCAGGGGAGTTACGCGCTTGACCGTCTGACCGTTTCTTATCTTGGTGAAATTTATAATGAGCAAACGCCTGCCGCCGTGTATGCATGGCGCATGGTCGGCCCTCTTACACAAAAGCTGAAGGATAGCGGGCAGTACGACCTGCTTATGAATATCGAAATGCCGCTTGCCGCCGTGCTTGCCGACATGGAGGATTACGGATGCCTGGTCGATTGCGAGGGCATTGCGCGCTACGGCATGCTGCTGGATGCGCATATCGATTCGCTGGAGCAGCGCATTCATTTTGCGGCAGGAGGCCCCTTCAACATCAATTCTCCCAAGCAGCTTGGCGAGGTGCTGTTTGAGCGGCTCGGACTCCCCGCGGGCAAAAAGACCAAGACCGGCTATTCCACAAATGCAGAGGTTTTGGAAAAGCTGAAAAAATATCATCCCATCATTGAGGACATTTTGGAATACCGCCAGATGACCAAGCTCAAATCCACCTACGTGGAGGGGCTTTTGGCTGTGGCGGATGAAAATTCCCGCATTCATACCACCTTCAAGCAGACAGGCACCGCCACGGGCAGACTTTCCTCGGCTGAGCCCAATCTGCAGAATATTCCTA
>JAFQUG010000378.1 GCA_017408625.1 Clostridia bacterium
ACCGTAGATTTGATCTTTTCATTCTTTTCCCATAAGTTCAACATCCCGCTGACCGTTCGCCTGACCCCTGTGATCGCGATCGTCGGCCTTTTGCTGACAGCGGCAGCCCCTGTGCTGTTTCCGAACGCCGTGTATCTGGGCCTGGTGCTTGGCACGGTGGTCTCCTGTGCTGCCTCGGGGCTTTGTGAGGTGCTGATCAGCCCGGTCATTGCCGCCATTCCTGCCGAGAACCCTGATCACGAAATGAGCAAGCTGCACTCGGTGTACGCCTGGGGCGTTGTGGGCATGGTGGTGGTTGCCACTGCGTTTCTGCTGCTTGTGGGCAGCGAGCATTGGCAATGGCTGACGGTATTGATGACGCTTATTCCCATCACGGCGGCCATCCTGTTCGCCGGAGCACCCATTCCGCAGATGCAGACCCCCGAAAAGACCTCGGGCGCGGTCAAATTCCTCAAGGATAAAACGGTATGGCTTTGCTTTATGGCCATTTTTCTGGGCGGTGCTGCCGAGTGCACCATGGCGCAATGGGCGTCGGGGTATCTCGAGCAAGCGCTGGGACTTCCCAAGGTGCTTGGAGATTTGCTTGGCGTTGCACTGTTTGCCGTTGCAATGGGGATGGGACGCACCCTGTTTTCCAAGATCGGCAAATATCCCTCCCGCGCGATTTTGTTGGGGGCTTTTGGGGCGACTGCCTGCTATCTGATCGCTGCGCTTTCTCCCTTTGCCGTAGTCGGCCTTTTGGGCTGTGCCTTTACCGGCTTTTGCGTCTCCATGATGTGGCCGGGCAGCCTTTTGGTGGCATCCGACCGTTTTCCCACGGGCGGCGTGCTGATCTTTGCGCTCATGGCCGCAGGCGGCGATATGGGCGCGTCGGTCGGCCCTCAGCTGGTGGGGATGATCACAGACTATGCCATTCTCAATCCTTCAGTCAGCAATTTTGCAAGCACGCTGGGTCTTGCGCCCGAGCAGCTTGGCATGCGCATGGGAATCCTGATCGGTACGCTGTTCCCGCTCTGCGCCATTTTTGTATATGCACATTTCCGTAAACAAGATAAGAAGAAACTCAAGGAGAACCAATCATGAATTTTGCACACAATCCGATCTTACCTGAACATATCTTCATTCCCGACGTGGAGGCACACGTCTGGAACGATGGCCGCATCTACCTGTACGGCTCTTTTGATATTAAGGGGCAAATGAGCTTTTGCAGCCCCGTACACCACGTGTATTCCTCGGATGATCTGATCCACTGGGTCGATCACGGCGTGGTATTTTCGCTTGAGGATTCCACATGGGCGAAGGATTGCGGTGCGCTGTATGCGCCCGACTGCGCATACCGTGACGGCTGGTACTACCTCTATTACTGCGTTCCGGACGGCCGCTGCGGCGTGGCAAAATCCCAGTCTCCCACAGGGCCTTTTGTGGACGTGGGTCAGATCGAGGGCGTGTGGGGCATTGACCCTGCCGTGCTCGTTGATGATGACGGTCAGGCTTATCTGTATTGGGGACAGCTGACCTGGTGTCACGCAGCCAAGCTCAAGGATAATATGGTTGAGATCGAGCAGGATACCATCTGTACGCCCCTGACCGTACAGGAGCATGAATTCCACGAGGGCAGCTCGGTTAAGAAGATCAACGGAAAATATTACTATCTGTTTGCGGACACGCACCGCCACGGTAAACCCGACACTCCCGACGGCAGACCCTCCTGCCTTGGATATGCCGTATCCGATCACCCCATGCACGGCTTTGAGTACGGCGGCGTGATCATTGATAACTTCGGCTGCGATCCCGATGTGTGGAATAACCACGGCTCCATGGAGCAGTTCAACGGCCAATGGTACGTGTTCTACCACCGCTCCACGTATGCATCGGAATATTCGCGCCACGTGTGCATCGAGCCCATTTACATTGACGCGGACGGCAAGATCCGCGAGGTCAAGCAGACCAGCTCGGGCGTTGGCGCTGCCATTAAGGCAACCGAACGCATCCACGCAAGCCTTGCGTGTCAGCTACACGGCCGCGTGCGCATTGCGGGCGACCCCGAGGACGCGTACGACCTGGTGCTTGCCGAGATCGCAAACGGCGACAGCGCGACCTACCGCTATCTGGATTTTGACGGTGAGAATACCTTCACCATCCGCATGAGAGCGGATGCGAATTGCCGCGTGGAGCTGTACCTGGACGGTGCGTATCATGCGGACTTCAAGCTGCCCGCAAGCGAGCAGAGCATGACCAAGACCGTAAAGATCCCTGCAATCACGGGCAAGCATACGTTGACGCTTTCATGGTACGGAAATTTTGAGACTGCATGCGTGCAGGAATTTGCTTTTTCCAAGGAGAATTAAGACATGATCGCGCAAATTCCCCTTTTACTTTTAGGGCTTCTGATCGCAGTCATGGGAGTGATCAACATGACGGGCAATATCAATTCGCTGCATTCCTATCACCGTCACCGCGTCAAGGAGGAGGACAGACTCCCGTTTGGACGCATGGTGGGCGGCGGTACGCTGATTGTGGGCGCGGGCGTGATCGCGTTTTCGGTGCTGATGATGATCTATCATGCCACCGAGGCCGAGGCACTTGTCTGGATTGCCACAGCGGTTTTGCTTGTGTGCATCGTCATAGGTCTTGTACTCAGCTTTTGGGGCATGATCAAATATAACAAGGGCATTTTCTAAGGACGTTTTTATGAAACGAAAACAAGATCAGATGCTGATCGTCATGTGCTGGGTATTGTACGTCAGTGCATACCTTGGCAGATACAGCTACAATACCAATCTTTTGCCGCTTTCGCTGTATTACGGCCAGCCGCAGGATCAGGTCGCGCTTGCCACTACGTTTTTCTTTTTCGCGTACGGTGCAGGGCAGATCATAAACGGCATTCTCTGCAAATATTTCAATACAAAATACGTGCTCAGCATCGCCGTCATGATCTCGGCTGCGATCAATTTGTCGGTGTTTATGGGCATTCCGTTTGTCTATATCAAGTATCTTTGGCTGATCAACGGCATCGTGCAATCGGTGCTTTGGGCGGGCATGATGCGTGCGCTTTCCGCGCACGTTTCCAAGGAAAGCATCGGCAAGGCCATTGTCGCCATGAGTACTACCTCGGGTGCGGGCACGCTGCTTTCCTATGGGCTGAGCTCCTTGCTTGCCATCCGGAACGGATTCCGCTATTCCTTCCTGATCAGCGCGATCTGCATGAGCGTGACAAGCGTGCTGTGGATTGTTTGCTACGACCACATGACCCAAGGCGAGCTGCAGGAGCAAGAGCCCAAGGCGCAGACAGGGGAGCAGAAAAAGGCGAGAGCGGGCAAGAGCCGCGGTGGCCTTGTTCCCACGCTTGTCCTGTTTGGTGCGGTAGCGGTGATCATCAACCTGGTCAAGGACGGATTGTTTTCCTGGGTTCCCACCATTTTGTACGAGAAATACACGCTTGCCCCCAGCCTTTCCATCTTTGTCACGCTGCTGTTGCCCGTGCTTGGCTTGTTTGGCACCGCGTTCGTGATCAACTTGCATAAAAAAATTGAACGCCACACACTCCTGATGAGTGTGATGTTCGGCCTGTCTGCCATCTTGGTAGCGGCGGTGACCGGCCTGTTTGCAACGCCTTATTGGTATTTGGTGCTTGCCGCCTTTGCGCTGCTTGCGCTTTTGATGAGCGGTGCGAACAATATCGTCAACAGCATGATGCCGCTGGAGCTGCGCGATCGCGGCAATTCGGGTCTGATCGCGGGCATTCTCAACGGCTGCTGCTACGTTGGCAGCACGTTTTCGCAGTACGGCCTTGCGCTGATTGCACAGAATTACGGCTGGGACGCCATGTTCTATATGTTCTTGGTTGCATGTGCAGCCGTGGTGGCTGCTTGCATGCTTGCCTTTTTGATTGAGCAGTTCTTTCGCAAAAAGAGAGCAAAGGAGATCGCATGAAGCATTGTGATTTACATACACATTCCATCTATTCGGACGGCACGTCCACGCCCGACGAGCTGATCAGGCTTGCCGAAGCGGCGGGGCTGTGCGCCATTGCGCTGACCGACCACAATACCGTGTCGGGCATCCCGCATTTTTTGCGCGCGGCCGAGGGCAGTGAAGTCCTTGCCGTGCCCGGTATCGAGGTCTCCTCGGATTACCTTGGCAACGAGCTGCATATCGTGGGACTTTTCAAGGCGCTCGACCACCTCGACGAGGTAGAGGATTACGTGCGCGCCTACCTTGCAAGAAAAGAGCAGAGCAACGTTGATCTCTGCGCCAATCTCTGCGCGGCGGGGTACGAGATCTCCTATGAGAAGATCAAAGCCGCTACGCCCGACGGTGTGGTCAACCGCGCGCTGATCGCGGCGGAGCTGATGCGCTGCGGCTACGTGGAGAGCATCAAGGCCGCGTTTGCCACGCTGCTTTCCAAAAAGGGCGGGTATTATCATGAGCCCCAAAAGCCGGACGCCCTTGAGGTCATCGGAAAATTGCGTGAATTCGGCGCGATCCCGATCTTAGCGCATCCGTTTCTGAGTCTTGACGAGGCACAGCTGCGTACGTTTTTGCCCCTGGCCAAGGACGCGGGATTGATCGGGATGGAGACCGATTATTCCACCTTTAACGAGGCAACCACGGCTCTTGCGCACGCGATAGCAGACGAGTATGGCTTATGCCACAGCGGCGGCAGCGATTACCACGGCACAAACAAGCCGGATATCCGTGTTGGCACAGGAAAGGGAACGCTTGCCGTGCCGTTTGCGTATTATGAGAGTTTGATGAGATAAAAAAGCAGCCCATGGGGCTGACGAATAAGCGGTAAAATAGCAGGAATTTGTTCGATTTTGAGCAGATTCCTGCTTTTTTTCAGATATAACAGAAAAGCATTTCGGTTTCCGTTGCCATATCAGCGTCAGAAACCCATTCTATTCGCACTCTCCCCCCTGCGCTTGGCCGGGGCAGCGCTGTGCCTTCCCCCCTCCCGGAGGGGGGCTTTGAGAGT
>JAFQUG010000379.1 GCA_017408625.1 Clostridia bacterium
AAGGAAATGGGCGGCGGCTCGGTCAACCCTCTGACCGGCGCGTTCAACTTCTCGGTGCGCGAGGGCTATATTGTGCGCAACGGCAAGATCTGTGAGGCAGTGCGCGGCGCATCTCTGATCGGTACCGGCTCTCAGATCATTAAGGACATCGACATGGTCGGTCAGAACCTTGCCACCGGACAGGGCATGTGCGGCTCGTCCAGCGGCAGCGTACCCACCGACGTAGGTCAGCCCCTGATCCGTGTATCCGAGATCACGGTCGGCGGCAGATAAGGAGGAATGGGATATGGAACTCAGCAGAGCAAAACAGATCATCTTCGACGCTGCACGTGCTGCAGGCCTTGAAGAATATGAAATTTACTATATGAACAGCTCCAGCCTCTCCGCAGAGGCTCTCAAGGATTCTCTGAGCGGCTTTTCCTGCGGTTCGGGCGGCGGCATCAGCCTGCGCTGCATGGTGAATGGCAAGATGGGATACGCTTCCACCGAGCTGTTTACCGAGAGCGAGCTTGCCGACCTTGTGCGCCGCGCTTGCGACAACGCACGCTATATTGAAAAGGAAGACACCGCGCCCATTTTTGCGGGCTCGGAGAGCTATGCCACTACCAATATGCCCAAATTCGTGCCGCTCAGCGCAGCAGAGGCAAAGGCTATGACGCTGGATATGCAGAAGCAGATCTATGCAGCCCACGAGGGCGTGACCGACGGCACACAGGCCGCTTGCATCTCCTCCGAGATCGAGATCTATCTGTGCAATTCTCACGGCCTGGAGCTTTCCAACCGTGCAGGGCTGAACGGCGTTTACGCAATGCCCATCGTCAAGATCGGTGAGGAGAGCGCAGACGCGTTTGCATTCGCGCTTTGCTCGGACGAGGACAAGGTGGCAGAGCTTGCCAAGAAGGCAACCGACAAGGCAGTGCTCAAGATCGGTGCGGGCAGTGTACCCTCCGGCAAGACCAATATCGTGCTGGCGGGCAGCGAAATGCGCTCCATCCTCTCGGTATTCTCCAGCGCATTCTCAGCAAGAAATGCGCAGCTCGGCCTTTCCTTGCTTGCAGGTAAGGAAGGACAGAAGATCGCAGCCGATTGCGTGTGCATCACCGACGATCCCATGAGAGAGGGCGCGCCCATGCAGACCCACTTTGACGGTGAGGGCGTGGCAACCTACAAAAAGGATATTGTCAAGGACGGCGTGCTGACCACGCTGCTCTACGACCTGACCACGGCAGCCAAGGCGGGCGTTGCGTCTACCGGTAACGGCATGCGCGGCTCGTATGCGTCTCAGGTCAACGTCGCTCCCTTTAACTTCAGCCTGTGCCCCGGCACGCTTTCCGAGGACGAGCTGATCGCCAAGGCGGAGAACGGCATTTACGTCACCGCAGTCAAGGGCCTGCACGCAGGTGCGGACGCTACCACGGGTGATTTCTCGATCGAGAGCGAGGGCTTTTTGATTGAGAACGGTAAGAAGACCACCTACGTGCGCTCCTTTACCATCGCGGGTAACTTCTTTGAGCTGCTCAAGAATATCGACAGCCTGTCCGATACGGTTGAATGGGGCATTCCCGGCGGCTTTACCGTGTTCGGCGCACCCGCTGCGTTGATCAAGGACATGAGCGTGGCAGGTAAGTAATTTCATAAAAAATATGGCTGAGTGAGCTGTCTTGTGTGCAGTGAACTCAGCCATTATTATTGGTTAATGGCAACTAATGCGAACATAACAAACTAAGAATATTTGTTGAAATAGCCTATTGACAGTTGCCCGTTGATATGCTATGATAAAAATGTAATCATTCATGAAAGGAGTGAGATTTTTGAGAATTTACAACGTTGCAAAGATAGGTGTGCTGTTGCTCTGTATTTTGCTTGTACTGCCCATGATGACAGGATGTGCTGATGACCTTGTTGAGAAGTTGGAGTTGGTACAAATCAAGCGGGAATGGGAGTCGATTATTCAAAAAGAAAATAGCGATATTGCCAAAATTGTGATAATTTCAGGTGAGGTTCAACCTGTATATAGTAGTACATTTCAATCGTATCATACTATGACTCTCGATGAAAAAGAACAGATTGACGCGGTAATCAAAATTTTGTCCGAACCGGATGTGAGTTGGGAATATTCTTCCAATGAATCGGAAGAATCAACATCGTTTTATGAATCTCACTATGGGATGCAGGAGATGGAGTTTTGCTTTTTTGATTCCGATGGACAAGCGTTTCTAAAAATAAATATATATGAGAATAATGAATGTTGTATTTACGCTCAACCGGAGATTATTTCTGAGAGTCATGTGAGGTGGCACGGATACTACCGCATGATCTTTTCAGAGGATATTTATCAATCTCTAAATGAGCTGCAAAAAAGCTTTGAATCATGAATCCATCTTTCAAGCATAGAATAAAACCCAATGCCGACTCGGAAGAAACGTTTTCCGGGTCGGTAAATTTATGCTTTTATGCAGAAAATATGCAATTCCCCTTGACAAAAAATGCAAAATTGGTTATAATAAAGTAAGTATTGTAAACTGCATGAAGTGTTTTTTGCTATACTGAACATAGAAACCAACAGGAAAAGGAGGTGCACAAGAAAATGCCATGGGAAAACCCCATAGCTTTTTGGATCAGCATTGTAGTTGTGGCTTTGGTTTGCATTGTGGTCGGCGTTGTTGCGGGCATTCTGTACCGCAAAAAGATTGCCGAGCGTGCGATCGGCTCTGCTGAGCAGAAGGCCAAGGCTTTGGTCGAGGAAGGCCAAAAGCAGGCGGCTTCGGCACAGAAAGAGGCTTTGCTCTCCGCGAAAGAGGAAATTATGCGTCAGCGTAACGACTTCGAAAGAGAGATGAAGGAACGCAGAAACGAAGTTTCCAGAACAGAGTCGCGACTTGCAAAAAAGGAAGAAACTCTTGAGAAAAAGACCGAGCAGGTCGAGCACAAGAGTGAGCAGCTTGACAAAAAGATTAAGGAAAACGAGCAGTTCCGCGAGCTGATCGCAGAACAGCTTAAGATGCAGATGAACAAGCTTGAAGCAATTGCGGGCTATTCCGCCGAGCAGGCCAAGGAAGAATTGGTTGCACGTGTGGAAAACGAGGCAAAGGAAGAGATTGCCAGAAGACTCGAAGAGCTTGAAGCACAGTACAAGGAAGATGCAGAGGAAAAGGCTCGCGACATCATCACCCTTGCCATTCAGCGTTACGCATCCGACCAGGTAGCCGAGGTCACTATTTCGACCGTCGCGCTCCCCAATGACGACATGAAGGGTCGTATCATCGGTAGAGAAGGCCGTAACATCCAGCAGCTGGAAAAGCTGACCGGCGTGGAATTGATCGTGGACGATACTCCCGAAACCATCATTCTTTCGGGCTTTGATCCCGTTCGCCGCGAGGTTGCAAGACTCGCCCTTGAAAAATTGATTGCAGACGGCAGAATCCATCCCACCCGTATTGAGGAAATGGTGGAAAAGGCTAAGAGAGAGGTTGACACGGCTGTTAAGCAGGCGGGTGAACGCGCGATCTACGAGGTTGGCGTTCGTAACCTGAACCCCGAGCTTGTCAGACTGCTGGGTAGACTTCGCTACAGAACCAGCTACGGTCAGAACGTACTCAAGCACTCCATTGAGGTTGCCTTCTTAGCAGGCGTTATGGCAGAGGAGCTTGGCGTGGATGCAACGCTTGCACGCCGCGCAGGTCTTTTGCATGACATTGGTAAGGCATTCCCGCAGGACGTTGAGGGTACGCACGTACAGATCGGCGTGAACGCTGTCAAGAAGTACAAGGAGAGCCGTGAGGTCGTGCATGCGATCGAGGCTCACCACAATGACGTTGAACCCAAAACCGTGATCGCATTCCTCGTGCAGGCAGCAGATGCCATTTCGGCAGCAAGACCCGGTGCCCGCAGAGAGGATATGGAAAATTACATCAAGCGTCTTGAAAAGATTGAAGAGATCGCGAAATCCTTCGGTGGTGTTGACAAGGCTTATGCAATTCAGGCGGGCAGAGAGATCCGCGTGATGGTGAACCCCGATACCGTCAGCGATGACAACATGAAGGTGGTCGCAAGAGAAATGGCTGAGAAGATTCAGAACGAGGTTCAGTATCCCGGCCAGATCAAGATCAACATCATTCGCGAAAGCCGCGTAGTGGATTACGCAAAGTAAGCTTTTTTAGCAAAACAAGTTTTCGCACTCAAAAAATATTGCAAAAAAGGATTGCCCTTAAGGGATTTTCATAGAATTTGATATAAATTCCCGCAGCAGACAATCAGCGCGCAGGCCGCGTTGCAAAGATATATTTGATGAGACCGAGTAAGGGCGTCACCCATGAGGTGACGCCCTTACTAATGCCTTAAAAATAAACGAAATGTAGAAAAGTAAACAAAAACTACATAACATGGTGAAATATAGAGAAAAATCATGATAGCAGTGCGCGATATTGCTTGACAATCGAGTCTTGGTGTGGTAAAATAAAGTATTATCATGGGTAAATATGTGAACAGTCACATTTTCCGTATGGAGGTATATTATGAATAACAGCGAAAAGA
>JAFQUG010000380.1 GCA_017408625.1 Clostridia bacterium
GCAAGCAAACGCGGAGCGTTTGCGCGATGCTGCGCAACAAACGCTCGCACAGTAAACGAGTAGGCGGCACGCGCCCGCCGTCTCTCCTTCTTTGCCAACAAAAACCCCAGTAAACAGAGGTGAAAAGCCTCTGTTTACTGGGGTTTTTGCGTTTCTTGAAAATCGGTGTTGTAGTCTTTTGTAGGTCTTTTATGGGTCTTTTAGTCGTCAAAAGTGTCGTCAAACTGTATCGCACGGTGACGGCGGGAAGAGGTAGCTTTTCGGTGCCCGCTTTGATTTTGTCGCGTGTCGATACTGCTCGTTTTTTGTTAATACAAATAAATATTTGTTTGAATATATTGTAAAGGTTGACGATATGAAAAAATAGTGTTATAATATAAGTATGATATATTTGTATATATTATAAAATCCAGGAGGAGTTATATGAACATTCCTTTTTCACCCCCCGATATGTCGGAGCTCGAGATCCAAGAGGTCGCGGATGCTTTGCGGTCGGGTTGGATCACTACGGGTCCCAAGGTCAAGGAGCTTGAGCGCAGAATTGCCGCTTATTGCGGCGTGAATCGTGCCGTATGCCTGAATTCGCAAACGGCTTGCGCGGAAATGGCGTTGCGCGTATTGGGTATCGGTGAGGGAGACGAGGTGATCGTTCCCGCCTATACGTATACGGCGTCGGCATCGGTCGTTTGCCACGTGGGTGCAAAATTGGTTTTGGTGGATTCGCAAAAGGACAGCCCCGCAATGGATTACGAACAGGTTGCGGCTGCGATCACAGAGAGGACAAAGGCGATCATCCCTGTGGATCTTGGCGGTGTGCCTTGCGATTATGAACGCTTGTTTGCAATCGTGCAAGCCAAGCAGCATTTGTTCCGACCTGCGAACAAGCTTCAGCGGGCCATCGGCAGAATTGCAATTATGGCAGATACCGCACATGCGTTTGGAGCGCGGTGGAACGGAAGACCGATCGGCAGCGTGGCAGACTTTTCCTCGTTCTCTTTCCACGCAGTAAAGAATCTGACGACTGCGGAGGGGGGCGCGCTGACCTGGCGCACGATCCCCGGCATCGATGACGAGGAGATCTACCATCAGCTGCAATTGCTGAGCCTGCACGGACAAAGCAAGGACGCCCTTGCAAAAACGCAGCTTGGCGCATGGGAATACGATATCGTCGGCACATGGTATAAATGCAACATGACCGATGTGATGGGCGGTATCGGACTGGCACAGCTGGAGAGATACCCCAATATGCTGAAGCGTCGCAGGGAGATCATTGAACGGTATGACGCGGCATTTCGGCCGCTTGGCGTGAAGACGTTGGATCACTACACCGACGGGTACGAATCCTCGGGGCATTTGTACATCACGCGGGTGCCGAACATTACGGTTGAGCAGCGCAACGAAATGATCATCAAGATGGCACAAGCCGGTATCGCCTGTAACGTGCATTACAAGCCGTTGCCGATGCATAGCGCATATAAGAATTTGGGCTTTGATATAAAGGACTACCCCAATGCCTACGGCTTGTTTGCCAACGAGGTCACGTTGCCCTTACATACGCGCCTCACGGATGAGCAGGTGGATTACGTCATTGAAAATTTCGTGAGAATGATTGAGAGTATACATCAATGAAGCTGTTAAAATGGGAATGCTTGCCGCAGGATATGCAAACCGAAGCGGTGCGTCACTATTATGCCATTTTGGAAAAGAAAAAATGTGCATTGCTTTTCAAGCGCGCATTTGATGTGTTTGCCTCTTTTCTTCTGTTGCTTGTGTTGTCGCCTGTCTTTTTGATCCTGGCGATCCTGGTCAAGGTTGACTCGCGCGGTCCTGTTTTTTACCGCCAGGAGCGTATTACGCAATATGGAAGAAAATTTCGCATTTTCAAGTTTCGGACAATGGTTGCGAATGCGGATCAGCTCGGAACGCAGGTTACGGTTCATAATGACAGCCGTATCACGCGCGTGGGGCGATTCTTGCGAAAAACGCGCCTGGACGAGATCAGCCAGCTCATTGACGTGCTGCGGGGGACGTTGACGTTTGTGGGCACGCGCCCCGAGGTCGAGAAATACGTGCGGCACTATACCGACGAAATGAAGGCAACGTTGCTGTTGCCTGCGGGGATCACCTCGGAGGCGAGTATTCGCTATAAGGACGAGAGCGCGCTGCTCGATGCGGCGGGGGATGCGGCGGATAAGATCTATGTGCAAAGCATTCTTCCGTCCAAGATGAAATACAACTTACATGCGCTGAAGACGTTTCGGTTTTGGAAGGATATTAAAATTATGTTCATGACGGTGTTTGCGATATTCGGCAAGGAGTACAGCGATACGCTGAATGCGGATGCGGTCCGTGAAAAAACAGAGGTCTTAAAATGAGTACGCAGGGCAAAGGCTTAATTGCCGTTTTGACGAATCACGACGACGATATTTATTGTTTCCGAAAGGAATTGATCGAAGCTCTTATTGCACAAGGATACGAGGTGCTGATCTCCTGCCCGTACGGAAAGAAGCTTGAGCTGCTGGGGGACATTCCTTACATATACGACGATCCTGTGATCGATCGCAGAGGAACCAACGTCGCGGCAGACCTTAAGCTGCTTTATCACTATAAAGGGCTGTTCAAAAAATATCGGCCAAGGGTCGTGCTGACGTATACGGCAAAGCCTAACGTATACGCAGGCATCGCGGCGCATCAGCTGAAGATCCCGTATATCAACAACGTGACGGGCGTGGGCAGCGTCTTGAATAAAAAGGGGCTTTTGCGCGCACTGATCATGAAATTGTTTCAAACGGCCTTCCGCAGGGCGGATTGTATCATGTTTCAAAACGCCACAAATATGCAGCTTGCCATAGACAGCGGAATGGTGAAGGGGGCGTATCGCTTGATCCCGGGGTCGGGCGTAGATCCCGATCGGTATCCCTTGCAGGAATATCCGGCGGGGGGAAACGGACAAGAGGGTGAGACCGTCGTTTTTAATTACATCGGCCGTATTTTGCGGGACAAGGGCGTGGATGACTACATCGCCGCGGCCAAGCGCATCAAAGAAAAACACCCGCGTGTGGAGTTCAGTATGCTGGGCTTTATCGAGCCGACCGAGTCGCATTATGAGGCCGAGCTTGCACAGCTTGGCAAGCAGGGCATTGTGACCTATCAAGGTAACCAAAAGGATGTAAAGCCGTTTATTGCCAGAGCGCACGCGACCATCCACCCGTCGATTTACGGAGAGGGTATGAGCAACGCCCTCTTGGAGAGCGCGGCCTCGGGCAGACCCTTGATCACGACCGATAATCCCGGCTGTCGGGAGACGGTGAATGATGGGGAAACGGGGTTTGTGTACCATGGCGGAAGCGTAGAGGAGCTGGTGGAGCGCATCGAAGCCTTTTTGTCGATGCCAAACGAAGAAAGAAAACGGATGGGCGAGCGCGGCCGAGAAAAGGTCTCCAAGGAATTTTCCCGTGCGATCGTTGTAAATGCCTATCTGGAGGAAATCGGTAAAATATTGAATAGATAGGGGAATATCATGAAAGTTTTGTGGGTTACGCAGGGGATCCTGCCCGTTATGCTTCGTGCGATCGGCAGGCCCGTCGGGATCGGTGGCGGTTGGCTGGACGAGCCCGCCGGATTATTGGCGGCTGATCCCGAGACCGAGCTGACGGTCGTCTCCCCCTGGACGGGAAAGGACGTGCTTCATAGATCCTTACCCGGTATGGAATATTATCTTGTTCCCGAAGCCTATATGGACCGCATGAAAAATCCGGGCAAGGAGCACAGGGCCTGCTGCAAGCAGCTTTTGGAAAAAATCGATCCCGATGTCATTCACCTGCACGGCAGTGAATTTGCGGGGACGTTAAGCTTTATCGAGCAATCCGATAAGCCAAAGCTTTTGTCGATCCAAGGGTTGATATCGAAAATCAATTCGGATTATTTTTACGGTGGGATACAGGTCCCCTCGTGGCTTGGCTGTTTCCTGCCCTGGAATATCCGAACCTATCTTCCCATGAAGCTGCAGCACGCCAGAAACAAGTGGCGCGCAAGATCGGAGATGCGTCAATTGCAGCAGGTGGATGCCGTTGTGGGTTGCACGCGGTGGGATTACACGTATTCCAAAATGATCAATCCGCACCTTGGCTATTATAAGGTCGATTATGCGATCCGCCGGGAGTTCTCCAAGGACGCCTGGGAGCTGGAGACGTGCGATCGGCATACGCTCCTGGTCAGCAGCATGGCGGTGCCGTTAAAGGGGATGCATAAGGCGATCGAGGCGCTGGCCCTGCTTCGAAAAAAATACCCCGATGCCAAGCTGCGCGTGGTTGGCCATAACATATGGGCGGCGAAGCGTAAGCTGGGGTACGCGCATTATCTGTATAAAAAAGCGAAAAAGCTCGGTGTGCTGGATGCGATCGAGGTTCTCGGTCCGCAGGACGTATACGGAATGGTCAAGGCCTTGAAATCCTCGCACACGTTCGTGCTGTCATCGTTTATTGAAAACGGCCCGAACAGCATGATGGAGGCGATGTATTTGGGCGTGCCTTGCGTGTGCTCCTACGTCGGTGGGGCGATGCAGTTTGCCAAGGAGGGCAAGGAGGCACTGTTCTACCGATTCAACGAGACCGAGATCCTTGCGTATGAGATCGATCGCATCTGGCAAAACGACGAATTGGCACAGAGCCTGTCCGAGCATGCGGCACAAAGAGCCAAGCAATTTGAAACGTTCGAGCAAGTATATTTGAAATATAAAGAGATCTATTCCGATATGCAAGAACAGTACAAGAGGTAAAGATGGAAAACGTTGCACAGCGTCAGTACGCCCCCATAATTCTGTTTGTATATGCAAGACCCGATCATACAAAGAAGGCATTGAATGCCTTGGCCGA
>JAFQUG010000381.1 GCA_017408625.1 Clostridia bacterium
AGACAGCCAGGCGTTACGGATGGCCAAGTTTCCGGGCTGAATGACAGGATTGGCAAAAAGCAGCTCCCTGCCCGCAATCTTATCGTACAGAGAATGCAGCCTGCCGCCCAGAGAGGGCAAAAATCTTGCGCGCAAATACTCGTTTTCCAGCACGTACGAGGGCAGCTGCAGCTCGTCTCTGCTGCGGTCGTACCTGTCCTGCGTCATATAGGGCAGCACCTTGGTCATACAGCCGAGATGCTCGGAAAGCGCGGCGGGAAACTCCCCGTCGGTGCGCGCGGGAGCAGCCTGTCTGGCCCTGAATTTAGGTAGCGGATTCTGCCCTGCGGGCACGTTTCCGCGTATATTAAATAAATTGAAGGAAACGCTCATAAAAATCTCCTGTCTTTGCTCAGTTTATATCGCATCCGACCCTGCATCTTGCATGCTGCATTTTTCGGGCCGTTCGCCGCTTGCGGCATGACGCCGGTCCCTACAACGCTTTTTCCATTTTGCATTGACAAAGAGACACTTCCTTAGCAGTATCTCTTCGCCATCTCCGCCATCATCTCAGAAATCTTGATGTTCTGCGGGCATACCGACTCGCACGCCTGACAGCCGATGCAGGCCGCAGGCTTTTGCTCCTCGGACAATGCTCCGATCTCGGCTCTGACCTTGCCCGCATTCTCGGGATACATCTGCGCATTATAATACTTAATCATTTGTGGAATATTTAATTCCTGTGCGCAATAAGGTGTGCAATAACGGCATTCGGTGCAAGGCAGCGTCTTCTTTGCGATCATATCGTCCGCAATCTCCATCACTGCCTGCCACTCGGTCTCATTCAAAACCTTTTCGCTCTCAAAGGTGGCGATATTCTCACGAAGCTGCTGCATATTGGACATGCCCGACAGCGTGACCACCACGTCGGGAATGGTCTGCAAGAAGCGGAACGCCCACTCGGGGGCACTCACGCCGGGACGCAGTGCCTCCAGCTTTTCCAAATACGCGGGCTCAAGGGCAGCAAGTCTGCCGCCGCGTACAGGCTCCATGACCCACACACCAAGGCCGTAGGATCGGATCAGCTCGATCTTTTCCCTGGCACTCTGCAGCTTATAGTCCAGGTAGTTGAGCTGGATCTGGCAGAATTCCATCTCGGACGCATACTTATCCAAGAACTTCTTCATGGTTGCCAGCGTACCGTGCGTGGAAAATCCCAGGTGCTTGATGCGCCCCGCCTTCTTTTCGGAGATCATATACTCCACGTCACCGTACTTCTCAGTGTCCATATACTGCTCTACGTTATGCTCGGACACGTTATGGATCAGATAATAGTCGATGTAGTCCATGCCCAGACGGTGCAGCTGCTCCTCAAAGATCTCCTTGCCGCGGCCCCAGAAATCAGCTGAAAAGCCGGGGAATTTGGTTGCTACGTAAAAGCTCTCTCTGGGATATTTTGCAAGTGCGCGGCCAACAAACTCCTCGCTCTTGCCTTGATGGTACACCCATGCAGTGTCAAAATAGTTCACGCCCTTAGAAATGGCATAGTCCACCATTTCGCCAAGAGCCGCCTCGTCGATATCCGCGCCGTTCTCGGATTTTTGCGGCAGACGCATGCAGCCAAGACCCAGTGCGCTGAGCTCCACGCCGTTCGAATTCTTGTATATCATATTAACCTCCACATGCTTTTTTCTTTCATTATACAGGAAAACCACTATCTTTGCAAGACGTTGCGACAAAAAAATCGTCACCTTCTTGACAAAGCCCGAAATGCATGCTACAATTAGGACAACTGAATACCGTTCGCGGTCAGGCTCCGAAATGCGTTTTTCGGATCAGGGGGAAGTTCGGTGAAAATCCGTCGCAACCATCATTACCGTCAAAGTCGGAATACCCGCCGCCGCGCCACAAGGAAGTTACTTTTGGATATGAAAAGTGTAGCCGTTTTTCGTTTGGACAAAGGGGTAAGTGTACCCATTTGTGTGAACAGGATTGCTGCGCTTTTTTGCCTTACAGAGGTAAAAGAGCGTTTTTTGTTGGTTTTCTCGAGGGGTTATGTGAGAAAACCGTTTCCGTTCTTTTTGAGCAAAAAGGCCCAAAAAGAACCAAAAAGGCCGAGATTATTTCGCCTCTGCGGAGGCGACCAAGGGCGCCGCCCTTGGAACCTGCGATCTTTTTGAAAAAAGGTCGATCAAAAACTTTCAAGAGAAGGAGGTCGTCATGAGCGAAAAGCTGACAAAGCAGGACTGCATCGATCTGCTCATGCGCAAGCACGCAGAGCTGGGCGGTGAGCGTTTCCCCAAGCGTTCGGATTTTGCCGAGCGCGAGGTGGTTGCCATCAAGGCATTCTTAGGTCCTTGGCCGCGCGCGCTGGAGGCAGCAGGCATCAAAGAGCCCCGCGACGACGGCCATGTCGAGAAAAACAAACGAAAGCACATTCGTTCCAAAAGATTACGTACCGAGGCAAAGCTGGCTAAACGCGCGTCTGTGCGGGATGAAGCGTCCGCACAGGACAACAAAAACAATCAAGAAAAGGAGATTTCCCCATGAAAGTGATTCTTTGTATCGCAGCGGCCATCCTTGGCGTGCTTGCATGTCTTGTGCTGATCCTCTGTAAAAAAACACACGCATTGAATTTTATCGCGGTTGCCGTCGCTACGGCTCTGCTGATCACTTGCGCATTGCTGATCGACATCCGCCTGCCCGAGGATTACTACAATGGCGATGAGCAAACTAAGCAAAACGCCATTGGCTCGGTTACGCTGACTATTCGGTGTGACGCCATTCCCGATCTTGAAGAAATTGAACACCTGCCAAACGACGGCATGATTGTGGCGACCGAGACCTATGAGATCGAGCAAGGCGAGACGGTCTACGATATTCTGATCGAGGCCGCACGTAAGCATGGCCTGCACGTGGACACCGAGGGGTCGGGCGAGGCCGCATATGTGCGCGGCTTGGAGCACCTTTACAACGGTGACTACGGTGACGTTTCGGGTTGGGCCTATTATGTTAACAACACCTCGCCCATGGTGGGCTGCGGTGCATATACGCTATCGGACGGCGACAGCATTCTTTGGGAATATTCCTTGAACCTTTGGGGCGAGTGATCCCCCGACAAAAAGTATCATTCAGAAAGGAGGACGGCTATGAAAGCCCTGGATACCTACAACCCCTTCACCATAGCCGTCTACTTTTTGGCCGTGGCGGGCATTGCCATGTTTTGCATGCAACCGATCTTGCTCTGCATTGCGCTGATCGGCGCGATAACGCTGTGCATGTTGCGGCGTGACGTGCAAAGCGCGCGAATCCATCTTGGCTTTTGGGCGTTATTCTTGTTGGCCGCGCTGCTCAATCCCTTACTCTCACACAATGGCGCGACTGTGCTGATCGTCGTGGGCAACGCCCCCATCACTGCCGAGGCCATCTTCTGGGGCACGACCTCGGGGGCGGCCATTCTCTCGGTGCTATACCTCTTTTGCTCGTTTGGCGCGATCATGAAAAGCGACAAGCTGCTCTACCTGTTCGGCAAGCTCTCCCCCCGCCTCTCTCTGATCCTTTCCATGGCTCTGCGGTACGTATCCCTGTTCTCAGAGCAGGCAAAGAAAATCAAGCAAGCCCAGATTTCGCTGGGGCTTTACAAGGATGACAATCTCCTTGAGAGCGCACGCGGTGAGCTGCGCATTTTTTCGATCCTACTCTCCTGGGCACTGGAAAACGGCATCGTGAC
>JAFQUG010000031.1 GCA_017408625.1 Clostridia bacterium
CCTCTCCGCTGGAGAGGGGGGACCGCAGCGGAGCCGACTTAAGAAGGCGACGCGGTTGCGGTGGGTGAGATTCATCACGAGGACGCTCTTTCACCAACAATTGAACATGTAAAACGTAAAAAATCGTTATGCTCTAAAGGGCGCGCATATCTTACACGATCATACGAATGAGCCAACCATCCGCCTGTACCTCGACATGTATCATTTCTTCAAATCCAACGAAAGCTTGCATCATCTCAGCAAGCTCAGGGGCGCGGTAGTAAAGGGCTACCAATTGTTTACTGCCATCATCGAAAAGAACTTCTTCTTGCCGGGAAATCCCCTCTGCCTTGAAATGCATAATCGCCCATTGCATTTGTCCGTTGCCCCACATCATAACGCTGGCCATATCAACGTCTGCGGGAACCTCTATGACCTTTTTAAAATCCCCCTTTGATACTTCAATCCTCATAGTTTTCCACCGCAATGCGGACGTGCACGTCTTCGTGATTCACTTCTACCAGTGTACCAATAAAGCCATCGTCTGCCATATCAAAAGCTCCGGCAACTTGATCAAAGGCCTCTTCGCCAACAATTTTCTTCAGCACGCCATTCTCAATGGCCTTTTTTACAGCGTTTACGGGAATTCGGGTAATGACATGGCTTTCATCTGTATCCACTCGAATCAGCATGATTCGACGATTAATGATTTCTGCGGAAGCCTCGCGAAGCTCAGCCACAGCCCGTTCACCCTCCAAGAGATTGTCAACGCTAACGCCCAAGGTCTTGGCAAGTGCCTGCATAACGGTGATGTCGGGGTAGGATGTATCACACTCCCACTTGCTCACCGCCTGCGCTGTGACCGACATTTTCTCGGCCAGCTCTTCCTGAGTGAGCTTTTTTTGCTTTCTGAAATAAGCGATGTTCTGTCCGATTGTATTCATATGCTTTTCCTTTCGGTAAATTGGATTATCGTGCGCGCTTCGATGATTCTATTATAGCATAAAATTCGCGAATGCCCACCGATCCGCAGTTGTTTTTGCGGATTTTTCACAACTTTTGGTTGAGTGCTCTTATCCAATCCCCGCCAGAGCCTTTGAAATATTTACGGCGCCCCCGGAATGTCAACGCTCACCTCGGTGATCTCCACGTAAGCATCTCCCTCGGGCATGATAAAGGCGAAGATCACCCAAGGCGACTGTGATCCGATCTGTACGGCGTACTCATCCCCCACTCGGATCTCGTAATACTGCTCATATACAAGCTCCAGCCGCAGCTCCACGCGCTCCCCTGCACGGTACTTTGCATTCAGATCAAAGCGCTCGTCAAGCGCGTACGTTTTATTGAATTTCAGCGAATACTGCTCCTGTCCGAGTTCCCTTTCGGGCACGATCAGTCTGAAAATATTCTCATATCGGGTAATCCAATACGTCTCTTCCTCGGGGCCGGAATCGCGGCTGTCCACAGTCACGGGAAACACCACCACGTATTCACCCGCAGGCAGCAGATGCAGCCCATCCCATCCGGGCGACGAATATTGTTGCACCTCTTCGAAATTTGTGTCGTATATATGAGGACTTCCGTGCTTTGCCTTTGCAGGAACCGTACCGGTCACCGGGCCGTTTGCCACAAGCGTCGGAAAATCGGTGAGCTTGGTATCGGGATCGTAAAACACGCCGTAACTACCCATGCCGTCACCGCAAAGCAGCTCTTGACCATCCTTTGCATACTCGTTTGTGTAAACAAGCGTTTGTATCGGCTTGATGTGCGCGCCACCTGCGATGATCACCGTAGAGCTGTAGGTGTACTTTTCATTCTCGTTCTGCGAGGTCAGCTCCACAATAGAAAGCACGGCGGAATACTCCTGCTTGCTTTCTCCGAGCCAGAGGGTCAGATCGTAGCTGCCAAGGCTTGCATCCGCGGGGATGACAAAAGAATACGTCATGCTGCCGCTCTCGCCGTCCTCCACCTTTTTGTTGACCACGTCCGTGGGAAACGCAATGGGCTCAAATTCAAGCTGATCTTGCGGGTCAGACGCATGACAGAGTGAGATCATGGGGAAAAAATCATTGCCCGAGCAGCCCGTATAGCGGTAAGCTCTGCCCGAGGCGTTGGTCACAGTGGCCGTGATCTTCACGGTCTCGCCACGGGTGTAAACGCTCTTCTCTACTTCGTAAGAAAACGTAAATTCGAGAGATCCTTCACCATTTGCGCATCCCGCAAGCACGAATATGCACAGGATCGTAAGCAGTGCCAATGATACGATTCGTTTCATTTCTTTTACTTCCCTTTCATAGAGTTCCTTATCTATATAGACGACCAAAGTCGAAAAATGTTCCGTATTTCGAAAAAATTCCAAAAATCTTTTATTCGTTACCAAGACTGATGACAAAGTATGCTTTTTGCATGTTTTTTCTCCTTGGCATGGATCTGCTCTACCTTCAAATGTCAAACAACCTGATCATTTTACTAAGCAGTCAAAAGCCGTCCGACGCAAGCGTCGGACGGCTGAAAAAAACTAATTCATATAAGATGCGAACGGCTTGAGTGCGGCCTCCAGCTCCCTTAGCACGGGAATGGTCTCAGCACGCGTAATCACGCTGCCGTTCCCTGCCGTATCCTTGGCGATCAGAGCAGTCGCCTTGGCCTGTGCAGCTTGCAGATTGATCATTGCTTGCCCGGCAAAGTTGCCGTATACGCCGTCGATCACGTCCTGTGCGCTACCGCTGAGCGAAAGCAGCTCTGCCCACGCACTTGAGGTATCTCCCGCATTTTGCACGTTGGCCTTGGTCTGGATCAAGCGCATCAGATGTATGCTGCTCTCATTATATTCCGTGCTTGCAGCTACGTGATAGGTATAATTCTCGGTCACCTTGTGCGTGCCTCCCTGGGGCTGCCATACGTCAGTCCAGAAGGAGCCGGTCTTAGTCGATTCGTCTGATCCCGTATATCCAACGACTTTGGCTCTGCCGTGGTACATGTCTCCGATCTGATACCAATCCGAGGTCGGCACACCGTTCTCGTCACTCTCGCAGGTGAACACCACCACGTATACGTCAACCCATGCGTTTGCAACGTCACAGTCGTCAGCAGTCATATAAAGCGTCATTTCGCATCCGGAATCCGAGGTGGAAAACGTCTGCCCCCATCTATTTGTGTACGTTGCGGTATATGCGTCGCCCGTGGTCTCGTCGTTGTCGATATTATCTCTTTTGATCAACAACGTCACGTCGACCGTAGAATCTCCCACCTCGATGCTCAGCGACTCTCCCATCAATGCTTTGATAATATCGGAGTCCGCAGTACTCGCATCCTTTACGTTACCGATAAAGTTCGCCTTCCAGGCGGTGCCGTCGTATTTGTTGTCAATGGCGTCAACAAAGTGATTGTACGGAGTATCGGTCACACCGTCAATGGTTACCTCCTCTTCATTGTTCAGTACGTTCAGAAACTGCGAGAACGTCGCGTCGATGGCAGCCTGTCCTGCGGAATCCACGTGCAAGCCAAACTTATAGTTCAAAAGCAGCTCCAGGTTGCCGTCACTCGGCACGTAGGATCTTCTGATGCGATATCTGGCGTAAAACACCATGGTCTCGTGGGATTCAATGGCCTGTCCCGCCAAAGAGGTACTGCAGGCAGCATCCGCATACGCGCCAACCGTCACTCTTCCGTCGCTGACCAATGCGTCATCGTACACACCCGGATTGACGATCTCGCTAAAGGCCGACTTGTATGCAGAGAAATTGAAGGCGGTGATCTTGTAAATCACGGTCAGATACGAATTCGAGTTTACACCGCTGTTGGGCGTGATTCTGGTATACACGTTGGTGGGATCGCTGCGGCTATGCTCGCTTGTACAGTTCTCCGCGCTGTAAAGCTCCACGTTCGAAACGATCACCTCATCGTATTTGTTTTCATATTCGGCAAGGCCGCTGATCAGCATGGTATCGGCAAATTCCGCATAGCCAAGTCCAATGAAAACAAAGGAAAGGGAGAGCGTGATGCACAGTAAAACCTTGATCCACTTTAACATCGCAGCTTCCTCCCTTCCCGATAATTTGTTTTTTACTTATTTTTTGTTCTCTTTTTCCTTCTTATTGCCCTTGGTCTCGGCGACCTCCTCCTTGGGCATTAAAACCTCTTCCGCCTTGCGCTTGAACACACCGATGATCTTTTTCAAGGGGTGCTTGAGCTGATCGGCAGGAACCTTGTGGTTGCCGTGCTCAACCGTTGCCTTGCGGATGATCTCCTTATTCTGATGCACGTCCTTGGTAGGCACGAGCACGATATCGCCTTTGGCGATCTGCTCACCGTTGGGATCGTAGCGGTACACCTTATTATGGTGCGGACGCTCGGGCCATACAACGCCAATGACCTCAACGCCCTCTTGCAGGTTATCGTCATCGTCATCCTCGTCGTAATCGATATCGGAAAGCGGCACGTCGGGCTGCTCCAGTGCAGCATCCAGTGCTTCCTTGTCTACGTTCTCGTCCAGAATCACCAGCTTGGACTGATCCTGTGCGGGCTCTTGCTCCTCGGAATTGCCATAGATCTCGTCAAAATCAGCCACCTTGATCTCATACATGTACACCACGTCGGTGTCTGTCGGGATCATAAAGCTTGTGCAGGTCTTGTCCTCGTTCTCATTCATCAGAATGGGCGAATGGATGGTATCGCGGATCTCAAGCAGATCGCCAAAGCCCTCCACGTACATCACGCGATAGCCTGTCAGATCAATCGGATTGACGATCTTCTGAATGTAGCTCTTATAATTTGCAACCGTACGCTTGACCTTGATCTCGTAGTTGATATCCGTGTTTCTGGTCAGGATGACGAATACCACCAGCGCAATTGCATACAGAACAGTCAGACAAAGGAACACGATGGCCAGTACCATAAATACGTTTCTGGCAATGCCGTCCTTGGCCATGATCAGCTTGTCCAGTCCTGTGGGAACGTCAGCCTTCTGCGCAAGCTCCACCTTTTCGGTCAAAAGCGGGATGCTGAGCATAAAGCTATACTGATTTTCCTTATCCTCGGCCAAATCCTCCACCGATCCGACCACGTCGATCTGCATGGCGACCTCCAACGTGCAGGTCACGTTTTGCAACGACAGCGCGTCAACGATCTGCTTTGCTCTTTGGTTATAGTCGTCGTAGCGGATCTCAACGGGTGCAAACACATCCAACTCCCGCTCGGGCTGAGTGCTCTCTACGGTCCTATCGGGGATCAGCGCAGCGCTATCCGCCGAAAGTCTGTCACAATAGATCAGCTTTTTGGTCTGATTATCGCGAATGACGATCAAAGCGTCCACGCCGTACGTATAGTGATAGATCGCAGGCTGATCCATAATCAGCTCGTACGTAAAGTCCATATGCACGCGGTCGATCAGCGACGCTACGTAGATATTATCCTCTCCGAGCGAGTCCTGCTCAAAATATTCATTCTCTTTCAGGTAGACGGTATAGCCCACGTCGCCCTTTTCGGTATAGCCGACGTAGGTACTTTCATTCAACTCGAAAAACACTATGCCCAACACTGCCGTCACCAGCGTAAGACCGGCTAAGATCAGCGAGCAGATGCGCAGCCATTTCTGTCTGTTCTGCCTATAGTCTGAGCGGCGTTTCTTTTCAGCCTCTGACATACCAATACTCCTTTGCCATAGATTTTCTTGCCGCGCCGGGCGGCAAATTCCTTTAAGTCAATTCACGTATGAACTCACGAAGCCAGATGGATGCGTATCCAACGTAAGGGACTCTGAAAAGCACGACTCCCTCAATGCTTGCGTCGGTGATAAAGCCGTCGTCCGGCTCTTGGTTGGCATCCCCCTTGGTGTAATACCGATTTGCTCCGTCCACCCGTTCGATCATCACGATGCGGTGCACGATGCGGGCATTGGACTTTTGGTAAACCACCACGTCCTGCTCGGACAGATACTGATCGTCATACGCCTCGTAAACGATCAGGTCTCCCTTGTTCAAAGCACCCGTCATGCTTTCCGTCGCAATGATGATCGCGCGGTATTGAAAGCGAGCCGAAATAAGCATCACAATTGCAATCATAATCAAGGCCGCAGCCCCCACGGACACTCTCTTGGCCGTTTTGACCTTTGTTGTCTCGTAAGCCTTGCCTTTGGTATACAAAGCCGAGATAAACCAAAAAGCCAACAGCGGCACCACCATCTTGGCAAAGGATACCAGGATGTCGGGCGTCTGGGGATACACGGGCAACACGTACCCATACAGTGCAAATATCAGGCGATATACCATGATCGGCAAAAAGCCGTATTTGCTGCTAAGCATACAAAACAGCACGTTGGCTGTGATGGCGGGCAGCAGATAGAGGCCTACGGCATCCATAAACGAGGAAAACGAACTGATCCCCTCAAGCGAGGCAAAGATCAGAACCTCGGACATGACGCCGCCTATGTACGCGCAAACGTGCGCGACTCGCCATTTTTGCGCCAGCAGTACGTATCTTATGATCTCAATTGCGATGATTATTGCCGCAATCGGTAAAATATTTATAAATAAGCTGCTGATGGAGAACGGTGTGCTCGATCTGTAAAAGCCGAAATATATGCCTGACAGATAATAAACGACGAGACACACTGCCCCCACCGCAAGCATGATCAAAAAGACCTCTGTTTTGTTGTGTGACAGAATGGATCTTTTTTTGATTGTTACAGGAACAGCAACTGCGAAGGCAATCAGAATCAGCGCTGCGATTGCCTTGGCATAGCTGCTTGGAACAAACAAAGCACAAAGGAGGGCGAGTACGAGCGCGATCGACAATGCATGTACAGTAGCTTTATCTTGGCTCATAGTCTTGCCCTCCTTTCTCAAATGTTCCGATGAAATCTAAGTTATTATATGACGAATTGTTTTCCTTTGTCTAAAGTGACTTATTCAGCAGCAACTGTCTCGGAAACCAGCAACTCCAGAAGGAAGGTTGCACTAACAACGGTGTTTGCAGGAGTCAACTGGGTCATCTCTACGGTTACGAGCACATCCAGAGTGCCATGTGCAGGAAGAACGGCAGTATCGCCAACTTCGCCGCCTCCAATGTCACAGGTAATGGAGTAATACTCATCGGCATCTGCGTTGTTGGTATAGGCTCTTACGGCAACGTCATAAGGCTCATCGTTTTCATTGGTAATGGTGAAGGTAAAGGTTGCATACTGATCAACGTGAGAAATAGAATTAATAGAGAAGGTTGCCTTGTCGGGGTTATTCTCAACGATCGATGCAGTGTCAAGGTTGTTGGCCGGTGTTGCACTACTAAAGTAAACGTTACCGTCGTGCGTTTCATCCTGGTCCAGTTCAGCAGTACCGCTGATGTCCAGCACTTCGGAGTATGCAGCGTAGCCAAGGCCCACAATCATGCACGAGCAAAGCAAGAATGCAATCAAAATGATTCTTCTGTTTTTCATCATTTAGTCTCCTTTTCTATCAAGATAGATAAAATCATGATAAGCAGCGTTTTCTCCAGCGCTTTGAAAAAACGTTGCTTTAACATAATAATATCAAATACACGTTTTTTTGTCAAGTTTTTTTTGCGCGAAATGTTATAGATATTTAATAAGCCTTAAGAGATACGGATGCGACAATAAAGCCGTCCCCACAGGGGAAGGAGGGCTCCCGTAGCGTAGCGTCACGGGAGGAAGGGGCGGTGTATAGAAATTGAGGGGAAGAAATAATCTTTTGAAATTGCGATGAATTTGCTGAGAAAAAGCGTTTCCAAAGGCATCAGACTGCCTGCCACCTCGAAGCGGGTGAGAGCTACCCGTAATCCGCGCGAGAAAACAAAAAACCGATGCTATGGGCGTGAAAATTAGCGGAGAAATTGACACGGGAACTGTATCAAAAGCAGTTTCCGTGTTGGTTTTTCTCATGTAAAAAATCAACA
>JAFQUG010000382.1 GCA_017408625.1 Clostridia bacterium
GAGGCGGATACCGGCCTGCCCATGCATGGTCTCAGGGCGGACGGCGGAGCCAGCAGGGATGCGTTCCTTATGCAGTTTCAGGCGGACATATTGCGGCGCACAGTCCATCGTCCGGCCATACGTGAAACCACTGCCTTGGCAAACGGATTACTACTCGATGAGGATGCGCGAAAAAAGCCTTGCCCCGCTGGGGAAGGTGGCATACGCAAGCTTGCGACGGATGAGGTCCCCGTAAAACCGCTCAAAACAATCTTGGTTGCCTATCCCATAGGACAACAAAGCCCTTTCTCCCCTTGGGGAGATGGAGCGAAGCGACAACGGGGGCTTTGCTCTTTCACATATTTGCTAAATAAACAGCAGGAATTTGCTCTGAATTGAACAAATTCCTGCTATTTTTCCGATAATTTCTCATCACCATGGGGCTTTTTTCATTTATTAACCCGTCTGTTCGGGGAAGTGAAGCGGGCCGTAGGTGGTCTCTTCCTCGGTGGTTTCTTGTTGCGTTTCTTGTTCTGTTTCTTTTTCGATCGTCTCTGTGTCGGTCTGCTGTTCAGTTACCGGCTCGGACTCCCGTTCAGTCTGTTTGGTCGTCTCTTGTCCTTGCGGCAGCTCGGGCAGCTCCGGCATACAAGCGACAAAGCAGAGAAGCAGCAAGAAAGCAATGCAAGCTGTCATATATTTTCTCATATCAATCACGCTTTTTTTTCAAAACCAAAGCGCAGCCTGCAAGCAAGAGCAGCGCAGAGCCTGCAAAAAGTACACTCTTGCAGCCCGTGGATTTCTCGGCCTCAGTCTCGGTTTCGGGAGCTTGGGTCTGGGGCTCGGTGGTCTGGGGAGCTTCGGTCTGTTCGCTTGCTGTCACAAGCTCTGCAATCTTGTCTGTCAGTGCGGATGTGTCCGCCTGCAGAGCGGTAAGCGTTGCTTTTGCCTGCTCTACCAAGAGGGCTGCTTCATCGGTTTCATCCTTGAGTGCCTGAATCGACGTGTTGATGGCTTTGAGCGACTCCAGGGAGCCGTTTACCTTTGCCAACAGTGCCTCTGCCTCTTGGTAGAGCACGGTCGTCTGCTCGTTCTTTGCCGCAATGTCCTGTACGGCAGTCAGTGCGGCAGTTGCATCGCTCGCAGCTGCTTGCGCGTCGGAAAGGAGCGTACCTACTTGCTTTTTCGCATCGAGTACGTCAAGCAGGGTCTGCTTGAAAGCACCGAAATCGGCAATGCATCCCTCGGGCACGTAGCCCTCGGTCAGCTTTTGTGCGTCCTCCTCGGTTTTTGCAAAGGCGATCATGGAGAAGGTAACGCTCAAGCCCTTTTGTACGGTCGGGCCGTCAAAAATATCAAAGCGCAGGTTGTTGATCTTACCCGACCATCCGGGCTTTTTGCTCATATCAATGATGTGGTAGCTCCATTCGCCACCCTTGGGAATCTCATACAAAACGGTCTGACCACCCACAGCACCCATGGTACTTCCGCAAGCGTAGAAGATGGCCGAGGTACTGGTATTGACGCTGTCTCTGTTGGTCTTTGCGCATACGACGATGTATTTGTATTCATCTGCGTTGACCTGGGAAAGCGAGGTCATATCAAAGGCTGCGTAGGGGTCGTTGCTGTTGGCGTTCAGCTCGATGACAAGGCCGCCCTGCTCCTTGTCGTAATAGGTGTCCACGGCGTTGTGGCCGCCCATGAATTCTGCCATCAGCTCACCGCAAACGTATTCGCAGGAGATCTGGCTGTAGTCAAAGAGGGGATATTCGATGTAATCCAGCGAGCCCTGCGCGTCGCATACGGGAGTGGTGTTCCAGACAAAGCCCACGCCGTTGATCACGCTTCTGGGCGTACCGCCGATGACGTTGCCTGCATCGTCCTTGATCGGGTCGGCACAGTTATTTCTTGCTATGTAGGTTGTGCCGCTCTCGCCCTCTTCCATGGTCACAAAGGTGGCTGAACCGCCGCCGTCCATGTAAAATACGCTGTTATAGCCAAGCTCGGAACAGAATTTGATGCCCTGAGAGAATTTCAGACCCGCATATTTGCCTGCGGTCTGGGAGTTGACGGTCAGCATCATGACAGTTCCGTCCTGCTTATAGCCAATCAAGGTGGTAGGGTATTCCGAGCCGTCACCGTTGGCGGTGTGGATCTTGCCGTCGTTAAGCACGATCATGTGGCCGCCGATGGCATCCTGTACGGTCTGCCAGAGCTCGGTGTTGCCAAGCTTGTCGGTCAGAGTCAGATCAAAGGAAACGGTGTCGCCAACCGAAAAATGATCCTTGAGCTTGCTTTGTGCCGAGCCGCGCGCGGTCAGCACCACAGTATTTTTGCCAAAGGTCGGGCGGGTAGAGGAATCTGCGGGGTAAATGGCTTTAACCGTACCGCTGACCTTGCCGTTCAGCGTAAAGGCAGAGGATTCGACCTCGATCTCAATCTCGTAAGAGTCGGAAAGGGCATAGTTGGTGTCATTGCAGCGGTAGTTATAAACGATCAGGGAGTTCCATGCGGGCAGACGGTTGATGCCGTCGGCTGTGGTGGAGTAATCCTTGCTCTCATTTTTGACTGTAATGTCCACAACGGGAGTGCCGACC
>JAFQUG010000383.1 GCA_017408625.1 Clostridia bacterium
CCTTGGCGGTAGCGGGATCCTCCACCTGCTCGCAAATGGCCACCTTGTAGCCCTTGGCGATCAGTCTTGCTATGTACCCCTCGGCCGAGTGGAACGGCACACCGCACATGGGCGCGCGCTCGGCCTCGCCGCAATCTCTGCCGGTCAACGTCAGCTCCAGCTCACGCGAGGCAGTGATGGCGTCGTCAAAAAACATCTCGTAAAAGTCGCCCAGGCGATAGAATAAAAGATGATCCCTGTATTTATTTTTGACCTCAAAATACTGCTCCATCATCGGAGTCATGGTCATATCCTCACTTTTTTAATTTTGTTATCTTAATGTCCGCAGCTGCCGCCACAGGTGGAGCAATCGTGCGTGCAGGACGAGGGCACCTCGCCCGTGATCTCAAACATAATGGTGTTGTTGACCGCGTTCATCAGATCGTTAACCGCATTCTGCGCCTGCTCCAGCTCCACGTAAACGGGGTGTGCCACGATCTGATCGTACAGCTCGTTGATGCGGTTCTGGATCATCTCCAAAAATCTTGCCTCAACGTCCTTCTGACCTGCAGTCTTTTCCAGCGCGATCTGCTGAACCTGGTATTCGCGCATCAGCGTGCGCAGATCCATATCGTTTTCGTACGCTTCCTTGGCGTTCGCCATACGTACCAGTCGCTCATCCTTCTTGAGTTCCTTGCCCAGCTGTGCGGCCAGTTCAAAAATTTCCATTGCTTTATCCTCTTTTCTATTGATTTCCTTTTTGCGTTTTTTCGCTCTGTCATCCTCGAGCAAGCATTTTTCTGCAAGATTCTTCGCTGCGCTCTAAAATGACGGCAGAAAAATGCGCCGCGAAGGATCTTGAGCGAAAAACGCTTGTCAATGATTCTTTTCTCCCCAAAGGGCAAAAGCGTCTGCGCGGTCGATCTTGACGTTGACAAACTTGCCCGTATCCTCGGGGGTTGCGTGGAAGAACACGATCTTGTTGCCCTCCTCGCGGCCCGAATAAATCTCGGGATTGTTCTTACTGGGTCCGTCGCAAAGCACGCGAATGGTCTTGCCCACCATAGGCTGATTCTTCTCCAGCGCGATATCGTGCTGAAGCGCAAGCAGACAGTCAAATCTCTTGCCCGTCACCTTGGCATCCACCTGCTCCATCTCGGCTGCAGGCGTTCCCTTTCTGGGCGAGTAGATAAACGAGAATAGCATATCAAAGCGCACCGTGTCAAGGATCTGCATGGTGTCCTCAAAATCCTGGTCGGTCTCACCCGGGAATCCCACGATGATATCCGAGGAAAGCGCGGCATCCGGCATTTTCTCGCGGATGTAACGCACGATGTCCAAATATCTTGCCTTATCGTAATGGCGGTTCATGGCCTTGAGTATCTTATCACTGCCCGATTGCAGAGGCAGATGGAACTGATGCGCGATGTGCTTGGAATTCGCCATCACGTCGATCAGCTTGTAGCTTGCGTCCTTGGGATGGCTGGTCATAAAGCGCAGGAGAAAGTCACCCTCGATCTTGTCAAGCTCATAAAGCAGATCTGCAAAATCGTAGCCCATCCCCTTGGCATAGGAGTTGACGTTTTGCCCGAGCAGCGTGATATCCTTGTAGCCGCGCGCCACAAGCTCCTTGACCTCGGCCACCACCTTGTGCATCTCGCGACTGCGCTCTCTGCCGCGCACGTAGGGCACGATGCAATAAGAGCAGAAATTGTTGCAGCCGTACATGATGGACACCCAGGCGCGGTAATTGCTCTCTCGGCAGATCGGCACGCCCTCGGCCACCGTGTATTCAGTCTCCTCGGGACAGAAAATGCGGCGCGAGCGCGAAATT
Organism: Clostridia bacterium; assembly: GCA_017408625.1. The sequence continues at coordinate 1,814 of JAFQUG010000383.1, forward strand.
TTCTGCCAGAGCAGCTCGGGAAAACGGTGCAGGGACGCCGTGCCAAAGGTCAGATCCACGTAAGGATATTTGTGCTTGATATCCTCGCGGCGATGCTGTTGCGCCACCATGCAGCCGCAAACGGCAATGATCAGCGAGGGCTTTTTGGCTTTTAAGTGCTTATACTGCCCCACGATCGAGAGTGCCTTTTGCTCGGCGTGCTCACGGATGGCGCAGGTGTTGACCGCGATCAGGTCGGCATCAGCCGGGTCGTCGCAAAGCTCATAGCCCATATCCCGCGCCATACCCGAAAGCTTTTCGCTGTCGGCCACGTTTTGCTGGCAGCCAAAGGTCAGCACAAAGCACTTGGGCGCAGCGCCCGACTCGGCTGCAAGAGAGGCTGTATAGCCCCGCAGCTTTTCTATATATTGACTTGCGTCATAGGCAATTTGTTGACTCATTTTTTGTTTCTATCCTCAATTATTATAGTATCTCAATTTATTATTATACTACACAAAAGCACCTATTGTCAAGGATTTTGTAAGATTGCCTCGCAAAATGTAGCGGTAAATCTCTCCTTTGCGCCAAAGTCCATGGCGGCGGTATACAGGCTCTCCAGCTCGAAGTGATATTCCCCCGCGCGGGCAAAGCATTCGCATGCCGCATCCAGCGCACTGTCCGCCATTTTTTGTGCAAGACGCGCCTGCCCGCGCACGCCGCGCAAGGCGTCTGGATTGCAAAAGCGACGCAGATCGATGCGGTGTATCTCTGCCCCTGCCCCGCCCTCGGGGCTCGCGCAAGTCACGCACAGGCGGTTTTTGGGGAAATACAGTGCAGACGTTTTTGTGGGGTCGAGCACAAAGGGTGCGCGCCACACCTCGCTCCCCGGCTTTTTTGCATGCTCGCAAAGCAGCTGCATCACGGCGTATTCCACACCGTAAAAGGGCGTGAGCACAATGACTCTGTCGGCAAGCCGTTCGTAGGTATCAAAATGCACTCTGCCCTTCATGCCGATGCTGTCGCAAAGCGCAAGATGCTCAAGGTAGCCCTCTCCCTTTGGAAACGCGCGGGCGATCTTGGCAGCAGTGCGCGCAAGGCGGTCGCGGCTGATGCATTGCTCGATCAGACTGTCGCGCACCGAGAGCAGCGTGCCCACCGTGTGCAGGTAGTTGTAGGCCTGCGAAAAGCCCTTTTGCTTATAAGCATCCAGCACGCGGATGCGCCCCGCGTTCTTGGCAAGCTGCTCCCGATCCCAAAAATCGCCCAGATTGACCATGACGTCGCGCACACCGGGCAAGGTGGGCTCCAACACGTGCGGCGGCGTGGAATCCGCCAGTACAATGCGCCCCTTGGTCGGGTGCGAGAGGATCACTCCGTCCAAAGATCCCGGGTCGGACGAGCAATAATAGTATTCCGCTTGCCAGCCCCTGCGCACGGCCGCCCCCGCCACGTCACCGAGAAAACGGCTCTTGCCCGTGCCCGGCCCGCCCTTGATCATGTAAACGCGTGAAATATCCTCGCCAAAAAAGCAATTCTGATAAAAGCTGACAAAGCCACCCGCCGTATTCGCCGCAGCAAAATAAGCCCTTTTGATGTTTTCTTGCATACAATATCCCCTTTGTTGTGTAAATTTATTGCCATTGTATGCAGAAGAGAGGGCTTTTGACAATGCATTCCTTAACGTATAGCCGCAAGAAGAGCATCCCACCAGCGTCGTCCGCAGTGGGCATTCACGAATGCCCTCGCTCCCTCTGCAGGGACCGGCGTCTCCGACGGTCCGGATGCGATGTACCGTCCCCCCCGAGTGTCATCCTGAGCGGAGTAGAGGTCGCAGAGCGACCGAACGGAGTCGAAGTTTTGCAAAATGGAGTATCCGTCGCGCAGCAGGATACGGTATAGAGCAAAACCGCGCAGCGGGATCTGCAAACGGTTTGCCCAAGGTCTGCTTAGCCCCGGTTATATTCTCGCAGCAATCCCAAATCGATTACGTTCAAATGTTACTTTGCGCAAGCAGACGTGTCGTAAACCGCTTAGAGATCCCTTCCTCGTCGTGCGCAAAACGCACTTCCTCGTCGGTTTTGGATCGGCTCGCGGCAATCTTGCCGCTCCCTCTCCAAAACTTCGACTTCGCCCCCGCCAAGATTCTTCGCTGCGCATTTTTCGCCTGTCATCCTCGAGCGCAGCGAAGGATCTTGGCGAAAAATGCTTGCTCGAGAATGACAGGCGGGGGCTCTCTCAGGATGACACAAAGGGGATGCACAGCAGCACGGTGATGAATTGAGAAAGAAGAAAATCCAACCTTTTGTCAATTTCAGGTTTACAATAGAGAGACGTTATGCTATAATGAATAATAGAATCTCAACAACAAAAGACGGAGGCTTTCATGTCCAAAAAATTATGGTTCAAATGCTTGAAAAGCATGATGTTTGCAACCTTAGCATCACTCGGTGCTTTGGTAGTTTGTGCACTCGTAGTCGCAGCAACCCTGAATTCAATAAAAAATGAAATGATTAAAGATCTTGCAATCAAAGCAATTATCATGATTTCGTATGCAATCTTCCTCTACATATTCCGCATGCGCAATCGATTGGACACTTTCGCCCAGCACCCAAACAAATATGACGCAAAAAAGGAATTGATCGCTTACATCAAAACCGAGGGCAAGATCATGTTTATGCTCTACGGGATCATTGCACTCGTTTCGGAGCTTTCTTTCTTGGTGCTGCTTTTGATGGATCAGACACGCAATCCCATTACATTCGTGACGCAATTTTGCATAGGACCTTGGATCAACATACCTGTTCCCGTTCTGCGATCTGTCATTGCCTTCGTTTACGCTGCAGCCATCACTTGCCTGCTGGCTGTTTTGCGAAGCCGAAAGATTCATCAGAATGAATCCTTGGCCAAAGCGGAAAGAAGAAATCTTCAAGAGTAACGTAATCAATCAAACGTCATATACCTGACTGCCAAGCTAACAATACAAAAGCAGGAATTTGCTCTGATGTGAGCAGATTCCTGCTTTTTTGCGAAGCATAGAATGGCGAAGGAGCGACCAAATGGTAAATCTCACCCACCACAATCGCTTCTCTCGTTTTGGCTCGTACCTCGCCTAAACTCGCTCCGCTGTGGCCCCCCCTCTCCAGCGGAGAGGGCTTTTTGTGTGCATTCAGTCTTGTTCGGCTAACTGTAATAAGCGGCTATGATGAGCCCTCTCCG
>JAFQUG010000384.1 GCA_017408625.1 Clostridia bacterium
AATGACCTCAACCTGCACGTGAGTCTTGTAATCCTGCGACTCATTGAGCTTGGGAATGGGCAGAATGCCGTAATCGTTAGTCATATTACGGATGGTGGGATCCTCGACCGCGATCAGACGGTAAGTGATCAGCGCAGATTCATCCTGTGCAAACTTGGTAAGCACGTCACCGTCACCCACACCGGTGGTGGCAGTAAAGGAGCCGGAGCTGCCAAGCAATCTGAGCACAGCATCCAGAGAATCGGATACGCGCTCCTGATCGATCTCATACGTATACAGGTTATCCTCGTCCTTTCTGAGCACGCAAATATCCGAGCCCTCCCAGAAGCCGTCCATCATGGAGCTTGTCGGGCCGATACGCGCACAGAAGCCGTACAGGTCATCAGCGTCGTGGCTGCCGCTGCCGTTAAGGTCACGGTAGAATCTTTCGGCAATGCTTGTCATGTAGTCAATGGTCCATTCGCCGTTATCCACGACCTCGTAAAGCTCCTCGCCCATGCCCTCGTCCTCCAGAAGACGCTTGTTGAACATGGTAACGAACATATAGCGATAGTAAGAAAGCGACATGGGACCCGTAACAAAGAACTGCGAATCCTTGAAGGAAAGCGCGTCATTAAAGCCCTGGGACCAGTAATTCTTATCGAAATCAATGTAAGAGGTGGTGCACAGGTCGGTCATACGTCCCTGCTGCGCAAGCGTCATAGAGGTATAGGATGCGTTGGCAACAATGTTGTAGTCCGTGCCGCCCGCAATGACCATATTGGACACCGCGTCCACAACCTCGCCTGCGATGCTTCCGGGCTCAGGCAGCATCTGCACGACCTCAATATTGCACTTCAAACGCTCTTCCAGTGCCAGATTTCTGTTATATACGGCATCGTTGATGGGGTCGGAATCCAACTCTTCTACGTAAACCTCGCTTTGGTTGACACTCTCCACGCGCGAGATCACCACGATATCGCGGCCGCCCAGGTCTACCTCACCCAGATCGTCGCGGTCGTTGCTGGTTTCAAGCTCCTCGCTTGCGGTTTCCGAAGTGGATTGATCCTCACTCGAAACGTCGCCATCCGCGCAAGCAGCCAGTACGGACAGCAGCATGACAGCAAGCAACATCCAAATGATAATTTTTTTCATGCTTTCCTCCATTCATCCTTAAGAAAACTTTATTTCATTTTACATTATAATCCTTTCCGAAACAATTGTCAAGATTTTTCTTGTAAAGAACTGCCCTTTTCAATGTACGCAAGACACAGAGGACTTTTTTGATCGGTTAAAGTAAAAAAGTAAAAATACACAATAATTTTTTTTCGTTTTTTCGATATTTATTGAAAAAAACTCTATACAAAACGCAAAATTCGTGATACAATAAAGTGAAAATTTATTCCGCAAAGGAGCTTCTTTTATGAAACTGGTTTATAAGGGTAAAACAAAGGACGTATACGAGCTGGAAAACGGCAACGTAATGCTCAAGTTCAAGGACGACTGCACCGGCAAGGACGGCGTGTTTGATCCGGGCGAAAACAGCGTTGGGCTGACCATTGACGGCATCGGCAAGGCAAATCTGATCTCCTCTATCCACTACTTTGAGCTGTGCAAGAAGGCCGGCATCAAGACCCACTACGTCAGCGCAGACGTGGAAAACGCAACCATGGAAGTGCTTCCCGCGGAATGCTTCGGCAAGCCTCAGGGCGGCGGCGGACTGGAAGTCATTTGCCGTTTGGTCGCAACCGGCAGCTTTGTCCGCAGATACGGTGAATACATCAAGGACGGCACTCCCCTGCCCGGCGGCTACGTGGAATGCACCTTCAAGAACGACGCAAAGGGCGACCCGCTGGTTACCGGCGAGGGCCTGGTAGCACTTGGCATTATGACTGCCGAGATGTTCGAATCCCTCAAGGCACAGACCCTGGCCATCACCAAGATCGTAGCAGACGATCTGAAGTCGATCGGTCTTGATCTGTGGGATATCAAGTTCGAGTTTGGCTACCACAACGGCGAAGTCGTGCTGATCGACGAGATCGCATCCGGCAACATGCGCGTCTACAAGGGCGACACCATCGTTGAGCCCACCGCGCTGACCGAGATGATCAATAACAGATAAGCGTAACACATAAACAACGGCACACGCGTTTGCGTGTGCCGTTCTCCATGTATAATACTACATTGCTTTTCTTTGAATACCATGATATGAAATATAAATAAAGATCAGGGGGGGATGAAAGTGGATAAAGATCAAAATTCACCGAGACGGAAATCAACAAGATTAAAGGGTTATGATTATAGTACTCCGGGAGCATATTTTGTAACGATTTGTACCAGAGACCGAATGAGGCTGTTATCCGAAATTGTGAAGACCGACCTCACGGAGACCTGTCAAGTAAACAATCATGCGGTAGGGGAGGGGCTTGCTCCTCCTCTACCGAGTGCAATCGGTAGAGAGATTGCAGAAGAAACGGTTTCCGCCGAGTATTTGGTAAAATTAGAACCTTGCGGCAAAGTGGTGCAAGCACAGTTGCAAGCAATAGAAACTCGTTTTCCAAGTGTTCGGGTTCAGGATTTTGTGATAATGCCCGACCATATCCATGCAGTAATTGTGCTTTGCGGCAGAGGAGGAGCAAGCCCCTCCCCTACCTTGGATGATGTAATCTGCGCGTTCAAATCTTTAACATCGCGAATCTGCAAGCAAAAGTACGGAATAGAAAAAATATTTCAAAGATCGTCTGCCGAGCATATCATCCGTGACAGAGAGGATTATGAAACACGCAGAAAATACATCTACGAAAACCCTATGCGATGGTATTATAAATACAAGAGTTAAAAAACACTGGCAGATCGAGCAATCTGCCAGTATTTCTTTTACGATGATTTTTCAATTTTGACAACACAAAAATCCTTATACTGCTCTGTTTTTCCTTCAAATACTTCACTCATCAGCGAAATATCTATATTCCATGTGGAAATCACATAAAAACGCCCTGATGGTTTTAATACACGCAAGCAGTCTTTCTCAAGTAAATCCCACTGCGTATACACGTGCGCAAATGCATTATACATGATTACTGTATCAAATGAATGATCGGGATAACTCATCTTGCACGCATCCATTTGATAAAAGCATACGTTTTGGGGCAACTCACTCGGCACTCTTTGCTTGTCAATATCAACGCAAGTAACACATTTTGCATACGGTGCAGCGGAAATTGAAAACTCTGCGCAACCGCACGCTACCTCAAGAATACTCTTATCCATGATATCCGAAGATAAAGCTTTCACAATTAAATCGGTCTTTTTCATACATATCGCTTCTTTATCTTCTGAGCATGATCTCGATGATTTCCCTATCGGTATCCTTCATGCCCTCGCGCGCCATGTCGCTGACGTTGTCGATGGTGTTCTCCACGCCCTTGGTCACGATGCCGTCGCCGCCCACAAACTGCTTTCCCTGCATATACATATGCATTCCGAGCAATCCTGCCTCGACGCTGGACGCGATCTTTGCAGCACAGCTGGCCTTTGCGCCGTCGCAAATAACACCCGAATTGATGGCAAGTCCGTTGACCACGGTGTGCGCGATCTCGCGGTATTTGCCGCCATGCAGATACATAACACCCGCAGCCGCACCGCAGCCTGCGCTTGTCGCGCCGCAATATGCGGACAAGGCACCGATGCCGGTTTTCAGACGAATGGTGGTCAGATTGGACACCAGCAGTGCGCGCAGCATCTGCTCATGCGTCACGCCCATTTCCTTGGCGTAAATGATAACCGGCAACGAGGTGGTCATACCCTGATTGCCGCTGCCCGAATTGATCACAACCGGCAGCTCACAGCCGTTCATACGCGCGTCCGAGCCGGCTGCCGCGTATGCCTTTGCCTTATTGGCCACTCC
>JAFQUG010000032.1 GCA_017408625.1 Clostridia bacterium
ATGCCCGTATCCGTCAAGCATGATTGACAAGGTTTTCCGGATATGGTATAATAAACACAATATAAGCAAAGGACGGTAGCATCATGCAATACAGAATACTCGGAAACACGGGACTATACGTCAGTGAAATCGGCGTTGGCGGCGAATGGCTGGAAAGACATAACGCCGGGGAGGTCAAGGCGGTCATGGACGCTTGCTTTGCACAGGGCATCAATATCGTGGATTGCTTCATGTCCGAGCCAAACGTGCGCACCAATATCGGTAACGCCATCAAGGAATACCGCCACAAGTGGATCGTGCAGGGCCACGTGGGCTCTGCATGGAGAGACGGCCAGTACGTGCGCACGCGTGACATGGACGAGGTCAAGGCAGCGTTTGCTGATCTGCTCGCAAGATTTCAGACCGATTATATTGATCTTGGCATGATCCATTTCGTGGATAAGCTTGACGACTGGAACATAGTGCTCTCCTGCGGATTTATGGACTACATGATTGAGCTCAAAAAGAGCGGCGCGATCCGGCACATCGGTCTTAGCACTCACAATACCAATATCGCACGCCTTGCTGTGGAGCATGGAGTTGTGGAGGTCATTCTCTTCTCACTCAATCCCGCATACGACCTGCTGCCCCCTACCGAGAATATCGACGATTTCTTTGTGGACGAATACGATGCAAAATTTGCGGGCATTGACCCCGAGCGCGCAGACCTTTATAAGCTTTGCGAGCAAAAGGGCGTGGCCATCACGGTCATGAAGGGCCTTGGCGGCGGCAGACTGCTGGATGCAAAGCGTTCGCCCTTTGGCGTGGCACTTTCCCCCGTGCAGTGCCTGCATTATGCCCTGACCCGCCCGGCTGTTGCAAGCGTGCTGATCGGCTTTGATAACGCAGATCAGATTCCCGCATCTCTTGCATACGAGAGTGCGAACGATGACGAGAAGGACTACGCCACCGTGCTTGCCAATGCGCCCAGACACGCATATAGCGGACAATGCACCTATTGCGGACATTGCAAGCCCTGCCCTGTCAATATTGATATTGCCATGGTCAATAAGCTTTACGACCTTGCCACTATGCAGGAGAGCGTGCCCGCATCGGTCAAGGAGCATTACGCAAATCTTGACGCACACGCAGACGATTGCCTTGCCTGCGGCGCATGCGAGTCAAGATGCCCCTTCGACGTGCCGGTCATTGAGAAAATGAAAACCACGGCGGAGCTCTTCAAGTAAGGTTACGTCAATTCATGAAAGTTTTTGTTCGACCTTTTTTCAAAAAGGTCGCGGGGTCTTGGGGCAGCGCCCCAAGTCGCTCGTCGCAACGAGCGAAACCATCTACGCTGTTTTTGGTTCTTTTTGCAGCTCCTTGCTCAAAAAGAACGGAGAAAATTTTCTCACATAGTATCCAAACAGCCAAAAATCAGGGAGACACCACGTGGGTGTCTCCCTTCTCTTTTACTGCTTCCAGCTCTCGATATTAACCTCTGCATCGGGCATTGTGGGCGCAAGCAGGCTGTCGTACAGCTCTGCGCCGATATATGCCCTTGCCTCGTCTACCCACTTCTGCCACTCGTCGGTGCCAAAGGCACGCATGGCGTAGCAGATCTTTTTGTAATCGCCGGGATTGATCAAAAGATGCATATCGTCCGCATAGCCCTTTTCATAACGCAGCCCAAGGTGAAGCTCGCTCTCGTCACCAAGCGGCATGTCGGCATAGCGATTGATCAAAAACCACGTGATATTCGGACATTTCCGGAGCTTTTCCATAAGCAGCACAAACGCATACGCGCCCTTATTTTCGGACTCGGGGTCGTTGTAATCGGTATGGAAGCCCTGCTCATCGCATACAACCGTGCGCACCTTGCCGCGGTACAAAAACTCGGGCAGCTCGACCAAAGCCTGCAGCATTTCCAGATTTTTCATGGTAATGCGTGGCGTGTTCCAATCATAGGTTGCAGTGGTATCGTTGTAAAAATCCGGCTTGGTCAGATTTTCGGGGTACGGATGTGCCGCAATGCCCCAGTCAAAGTCACCGTCACGCTTACAGTATTCGGCAAGATATGCCAGCACCGAGCGGCCGTGATACATATGCTGCGCGTCATCCTTGAGCGCAGATGCAAAATAGTGATCAAGCGAGATATTGACCCGCGAATATGCGTTGTACTTGCGCGCGATCAGATGCGCAAGACGCAAGGAAACGGTATATTCCTCCATGAAGTCCGCGCAATCGATCGCACCCATGTTGTGCCAGACGTCCTGTGCGTTGATCTCGTTGCCGATATCCATGACGTCGCTGCAGTAAAGCGGACTTGCCTTGTCCATGTAACGCGCGCACATAAAATCAATGAACGCGCAGTACATCCAAAAGCCCTCCTCGGTGCGCAGGTTGAACGCGCTCATCTGTTCGTTAAAGCCCGTCGCCTCGTAGCCGGGGTGACCGATGATCTTGGTCAGCGCGTCGTCAGAGCCCTTGAGTCTGTAAGAAAAGCGGTTGATGGCACGGATCAGACAGGGAATGCCGCGCGCGATGCAGGGCTGCATGAGTCTGTCGTAGAGATCCATGGTGGTCTTGTCAAAATAATAGGTCTTGCCGCAAAAGACGTGCGGAATGTCGTTCTCGCCGGGTGTGACGGTCTGGATCCAGGGGCTGTTGATCTCGGTCATCATGCAGCCCATGCCAAGGTAATCTATGTCCTCGGGGATAGAGGTCACCCACGTACCAACCGGCCGCGACACCTCGAAGGGCGCGGGCGCAGAAGCCGAGCAATCCTCGGTCATGTCGGTCACATAGCGCACACCGTCGATGCACTTGCCGTTCACGTCCACCTCAAAGCGGCAAAGCAGCAGGTCAACGTCTCCTGCGTAGCGGTCAAAGATCACGCTGTGCTTTCTCTTTTTATCTGTCACCTGCACGATCTTGCCGTGATGCTTGCGGCGCGCATCCCCCGTAACAAGCGGCAATCTTGCCTGTGCATATACGTGTGTTACGATAGGCAGCTCGGGGATCACGATCTCGATCTGTGTGGGTGTTGCGATAATCTGTTCTACTCTCATGTCAGTCAACCACCTTTATAAGTTCTTCCATGTCCTTGCGCTTCTTCTGTCGCAGCTTATCGTCCGCCTTGGCATATCCGAGAGATATTACCAGGCGCACCTTTTCCTCAATGCCGCAGATCTTGCGCAGCTCCTTATCGTCCAGCCAGCCGAGAATGCAGGTGGAAAGCCCCTGTGCGGTAGCCTCTGCGGTCAGATACGCGGTCATGATGCCGATATCGATAGAACGGTAGTCGTTGTCCTTGACCTTTGCGCCAAGTGCAGCGGTTGCGTTATAGGAGGCCTCGGAAATGACCAGCATCACAGGGCAATCGGTAGCAAACTTGTTCATGCCCATGCCCTGCACCGCCTTTGCGGCTGCCTTGGCAGCGTCACCCTTGCAGACCGTGATATGATAAGGCTGCGCGTTGCAGGCCGAGGGGGCAAGTCGCGCAGACGCTAAAATGGCATCCAATTTTTCCTGTTCCACCTCTCTTGCCGCGTCATAGCTACGGCAGGATTGGCGGGTATTTGCAATTTCGGTAAAATTCATATAAATCTCCTTATTTGAGTATCTCTTTCAAAAGCCCCTCGCAGCCGGCAAGGATGTCGGCGTAGGTCACGTCAAAGCGACGGGTGTACCACGGGTCGGCCACGTCGCCGCCCTTGGGGGTATAGTCCATCAGCTTTCGGATCTTTCCCTGCGGGTCACCGCCCAGCATGCGGTGCATATTGAGAATATTGGCGCTGTCCATGCCGATAAAAAGGTCGTATTTGTCGTAATCGGCGCGTGTCAGCTGCACGGCACGCTTGCCCTCACAGGAAATTCCGTGCCCCGCAAGCTCGGCCTTGGCAGGCGGATACACGGGATTGCCCACACCGCCCCAGATCTCCTCGGTGCTGGTGGCACTTGACGCGATGACAAACTGATCGGCCATTCCCCGCTCCGAAACCATCTTTTTGAGCACGAATTCGGCCATGGGGCTGCGGCAGATATTGCCGTGGCAGACAAACATAATGCGCATCATGGGATCACCTCCGGGACGTTTTCTTTATTATAGCATAAGAAACAGGTTTTTGCAACAATAACCAATCATTACAGTCTGTTTTTTGCTCAAAAGGCATAGATAACTATCCCCCATCACACATTTTTGTCTGTCATCCTCGAGCGAAGCGAAGGATCTTGACAAAAATGTGCTACGTAAAAACACACTACGCCCTCGCAAGATCCTTCGCTTCGCTCAAGGATGACATCACTGCCGAGCAGTGGTGTCGCGAGGGCAAAAAGAAACGGCAAGCACATACTTGCCGTTCTTCTCTTTTTACATATGTCCTGCGAAATCGCCGCGGGCTTCCATCATGCTGTACTGATCAATGGCAGCTTGGATGATTGCCTTGGCTTCCTCTGCGCTATGCAGCTCCTTGACTGCAGTCTGCTTGTTTTCCAGCTGCTTATACACGGTAAAGAAGTGCATAATTTCATCAAAGACGTGTCTGGGCAGCTCGTTCAACGTTTTCACATCGCGATAGGTAGGGTCGTTGCAAGGCAGCGCGATGATCTTGTCGTCCAGCTTACCGCCGTCGATCATGCGCACCACGCCGATCGGGTACACGTCAACCAACGTCATGGGATAGATCGGCTCGTCGCAAAGCACCAGCACGTCCAAGGGGTCTCCGTCGTCCGCAAAGGTACGCGGGATAAAGCCGTAGTTTGCGGGATAGTGCGTGGCAGTATACAGAATTCTGTCCAGGCGGCAGATACCCGTCTTTTTGTCCATTTCATACTTGCACTTGCTTCCCTTGGGGATCTCGATCACGCCCGTAAACTTCTCGGGGGTGATCTCTGCAGGATCGATATCATGCCAGATATTCATATATATCCTCCTTACTTAACGTAGTCAAATTCAAAATCGTAAATGCAAACGGTATCACCGTCGCGGCAGCCCTTTTGCTCCAGTGCCTCGAATACACCACTCTTTTGCAGCACCTTCTGGAAATAGTTGAGAGACTCATAATCGCTGAAATTGATGGTGCCCATCAAATTATACAGCCACTCGCCCTCAACGTAGTAGGTGCCGTGATCGTAGGTAATGGTGGTATCCTTGCCGC
>JAFQUG010000385.1 GCA_017408625.1 Clostridia bacterium
CACGTGGGGGTTGCGGTACGGTCAATGCCCGAGGCAGCGGTCAGAAGGGCTACCTTTTTGCCCTTGACGGCAGCAGCAAGTGCATCGCGTCGGTCAACACCGCACAGTACGTGATATTTTTGCATCAGTCATCACCTCTGTGTTCTATTATATCATAAATTCCTCCACCGTGCAAGCGGCATACAAGCCTTTTTTGCTTCATATGATGAAATAAGCGCAAAGGCATGGAGGTTCATATGCATAGCAGAACAGGGAGATTTTTTTACAACTCGCTTTTGATGGTGGGCGTGACACTGCTCATGCGCGCCATCGGCGTGGGCTTCAACGCCTACGTGGCAGGCAAGGCGGGGGCACAGGCCATGGGGCTTTATTCCCTGCTCTCGGGCGTGTACGGCTTTGCCATCACGCTGGCCTGCTCGGGGATTCACTTGGGCACGACGCGCACGGTGGCTGACGCGCTTGGCAAGGGCGACAAGGCTTTGGCAAAAAAATATGCCGCCCGGGCACTTGTCATCAGCACGGCATTCGGTCTGCTTGCCGCACTGCTGCTCTTTTTCGGTGCTCCCTTGGTGGGCACGCGATGGCTTGGCGACGCGCGCACCGTGCTTCCCTTGCGTGTACTCGCCCTGACACTACCTGCGGTCGCGATCTGCTCTTGTCTGAACGGCTACTTTACCGCCGTGCGACGCGTCTGGAAAAACGCTGCCGTGCAGCTTTCCTCACAGGCCGTCCGCATTTTCGCAACAGCCGCGTTTTTGTCGCTGCTGTTGCCTCGCGGCGTGGCTTACGCTTGCCTTGCTTTGGTGCTGGGAACGCTTGTCACACAGCTCTTTGAGCTGCTGTCCTCGCTGTTTTTGTATTGGACCGACAAAAAGCACCTGCGTACGTCCGAACGCTGCACGCAAAGCGGCGTGGCAAAGTCCATTTTGGGCATTACCCTGCCCGTAGCCTTCAGCTCGTATGCGCGTTCGGGATTGATCACGCTGCAGCACATTCTGATCCCGCGCGGGCTTGCACACAGCGGTGCGTCCTGGGAGTCGGCACTTGCCTCCTACGGCGTGCTGCACAGCATGGTGCTGCCCGTTGTTTTGTTCCCTTCCGCCTTTATTTCGTCATTTGCAGGGTTATTGATCCCCGAGGTGGCCGAGGCCAAGATCCAGGAGAACATGGATCGCGTGCGACGTGTGGCACGGCGCATTTTCGGCATTTCCATGATGTTTTCTGTGGGCGTGGCAGGCGTGATGCTGTGCTTCTCGCATAGCCTTGGTTTGGTGATCTACGACTCCTTGCAGGCGGGCAGCATGATCGCAGCCCTTGCCCCCCTGATCCCCATTATGTACATTGACAGCGCGGTGGACGCGGTGCTCAAGGGCATGGGACAACAGGTTTACAGTATGAACGTCAATATCATTGACGCACTGACCTCGGTGATCTTAGTCATTATTTTGGTGCCGAAATTCGGTGTTCCGGGCTACATTTTCACGATCTATTTTACCGAAACGCTCAATACCGTACTCAGCCTTGCGCGCATGATCGCGATCACAAAGCCCAAGCTGCGGCTGATGGGTCATGTGTTCGGGCCGATCTTGTGCATTACGGGAGCGACCTGGGCGGTGCACCTGTTTAGCACACACCTTGGCCTGCAGCCTACAGCAGGCGCATTGGTGTTGCAGATCACGCTGACCTTGCTTTTGTACGCAGGACTTTTGACGATCACACGCTGCGTGGGCACAGACGAATACGAAATGCTGCGCGCGATTTTCGGCAGGAAGAAAAAAACTAATACTGCCCTCACCCCCACAACAAGATCCATAGGATGAAAGTTTTCGCCCGCCTTTTTCAGAAAGGCATGGTGGCGTGTGAATATGGTTGAATATTCGAGTGTTAGTGACGCCACCCGATGCTGAATTTCTGCGAAATTCAGCATCCAAAAGTCAACCGGCAGAGCCCCATAATACGCCGTTTTAATTTGCGAAGCAAATATGTTCTTCTTTGCGGCAATTTTGCCAAAAAGAACGGAGAGAAATTCCTCACGTAATATCCCAACAAACCAAAAAGGACCGATGATCTCTCATCAGTCCTCTTTGTTTTTCGGCACTCTGCCGGTCAGCAAGCTGTCAATGCTCGTACCCAGTATGTCGGCAAGCTCGTCCAGCCATACCGGGTTAGGAAAAGCCAAACCGCGCTCCCATTTGGAGACGGCCTGGGGGGATACCCCCATTCTCTGTGCAAGCATTTCCTGAGTCAGCCCTTTTTCCCGACGCAACGCAGCAATGCGCGCGCCGAGCTGTTCCAGCACTATCATTGATAATCCATCTCCTTTGCATGAAAGTTGCAAAAATGCCCCTTGGGGCAAACCCTGTGCGGATCTGCCCCTCGGGGGATGGATGTGTCATGATCCTTTGCAAAAAAGAAGAGTGGGCAACTTTTTTGTCAAAGGATTATTCGCGCCAACCCGTAAGGCGCGAGTCACAGCATCCGGTTTTGATCGAGTTTGTCATAACTCCGCCTCCTTTCTTTTGGCCGCGGTTTCCCGAGGCATGAATTTCACGCTCTCGCGTGATGATATGATTATAGCACCTATGGGAGATTTTGTCAATCAACCCGTGGTTTATGTGGGGAGTATGTTGGGATGTTATGTGAGGAAATTCTCTCCGTTCTTTTTGGCAAAATTGCCGCAAAGAAGAACATATTTGCTTCGCAAATTAAAACGGCGTTCAGAGCATTTCGCGCCTGCGGGCGCGACCAAGGGCGCTGCCCTTGGAGCCCGCAAACTTTTGTAAAAGTTTGATCAAAACTTTCATTCTGTAAGATTGATCCGAATTGATTACAGCAATGTGAAATGGTTTTTCCTGCAATCCAGCACGCCCTCGCGCCTGAGCTTCCCGATCTCGGCCGAAAGACCGCTGCGGTCTACCTCTAAATAATCCGCCAATTCCTGGCGATCAAATGGGATCTCAAACTCGTTTTTGCCCGTTTGCTGCTCCATGTATGCCAAATATGCAAGTAATTTTTCTCTCGTTGTGCGTTTTGCCGTGATATCCAGCTTCTGATGGAACATAATATTCTTGGCGGCCAAATCGCGCATCAGATTATAGATCATGCGCCTGTGAAACTCGCAGCCGTTGGTGCAGGTGTGCAGCACGTGGCCGCTATCGATCAGCAGCACCTCGCAGGGCTCGTTTGCCACAATCGAAACAGGCAACACTTCCATACCCGCGCAAGCAAACGACTCGCCAAACAGCTCGCCCGGCATCACGCCCGACACGATGCTGCGGTTGCCGTAATAGTCGTGTCTGACAATCTGCGCCGATCCTGAGAGCAAAATCCCGATGTATTTGGCCGGATTGCCTTGTGCAAAAATGGTATACTTTTTATCAAAGCTGACGCGCTTGGCACTCAGACAAGACAGCATGGCGATCAGATGCTGATCCTCAATCTCCGAAAACAGTGAGCATTTTCTTAAAATTCCAAAATATTTTTTCAAAATTTTCTCCTTTTGTTGAAATTTCAACATACATATCGCCCCCATTATACTATAATCATATCAGAAAAGCAAGAGGTGAATTTATGAAAATCGCATTTTTTGACGCAAAGCCTTACGACAAGCCCTCGTTTGACGCCTTTGGCGCACAGAGTGGCGTACAATATAAATACTTTGAAACCAAGCTGACCGAGGACACGGTGGAACTCGCACACGACTGCGACGGCGTTTGCGTGTTTGTCAACGACACGGTCAATGCAGCCGTGATCGACAAGCTGGCAGAGATGGGCGTGAAAATCGTTGCCCTTCGCTGTGCAGGCTTTAACAACGTGGACGTCAAGCACGCCTACGGCAAGGTACACGTGCTGCGCGTGCCTGCCTACTCCCCTTACGCGGTAGCCGAGCACACCATGGCATTGCTGCTGACCTCGATCCGCCGCATTCACAAGGCCTATATCCGCACCCGCGACTTCAATTTCAGCCTTACAAACATGACAGGCTTTGACCTGCACGGCAAGACGGTGGGCGTGATCGGCACGGGCAAGATCGGCCGCGTGTTCATTGACATCTGCCGCGGCTTTGGCATGAAGGTGCTGGCATACGACAAATTCCCCGCACAGGGTCTTGCGGACGGTGAGAATATCCGCTATGTGGAGCTTGACGAATTATTTGCAAACAGCGACGTCATCTCACTGCACTGCCCCTTAACCGAGGAGACCTACCACGTGATAAACGAGCAATCTCTTGAAAAATGCAAGAAGGGCGTGGTCATTCTCAACACCTCGCGCGGCGCACTGGTGGATGCCGAGGCGTTGCTTTCGGGCATCAAATCCCGCAAGGTAGGCGCTGCTTGCTTAGACGTTTACGAGGAGGAATCCGACCTGTTCTTTGAGGACTTCTCGGGTCACATTCTGGAGGACGACGTGTTGGCAAGACTGATCTCCATGCCCAACGTCATCGTCACCTCGCACCAGGCATTTCTGACCGAAGAGGCTCTTTCCAATATCGCAGAGACCACCACGCAAAACATCAAGCAAATGATAGAAAACGGCCAATGCCCCAACGAGCTTTGCTTCCGCGGCGACAGCGCACAGGATTGCAAAAGCGGCAAGTGCTTTTGAAAGGAGTCGGCATGAAAAGACGAATCATTCACATTGATAAAGAAAAATGCAACGGCTGCGGCGCATGCGCAAACGCATGCCACGAGGGCGCGATCGAAATGATCGACGGCAAGGCAGAGCTTGTCCGCGAGGACTTTTGCGACGGGCTGGGCGATTGCCTGCCCGCCTGCCCTGCGGACGCGATCACCTTTGAAGAGCGCGAGGCTCCCGCTTATAACGAGAGTGCCGTGCTTGCCGCCAAGCAAAAAAAGGCGGCAAAGCCCGCATGTGCCTGCCCGGGCACAGCGGCAAAGGCCATCAAGCGCGAGCCGAACGTGCAAATGCAGCGCATCCCCGTTTCCAGTCAGTTGGCACAATGGCCCTGCCAGATCAAATTGGTCCCGGTCAACGCGCCCTACTTTGACGGTGCAAACCTACTCATCGCCGCCGACTGCACCGCCTATGCATACGCAAGCTTCCACGCAGATTTCATGCGTAACCATATCACGCTGATCGGCTGCCCCAAGCTGGACGAGGGCGACTATGCAGAAAAGCTGACCGCCATCATCGCACGCAACGACGTCAAAAGCGTCAAGGTGGTGCGCATGGAGGTCCCCTGCTGCGGCGGCATTGAAAACGCAGTCAAGCGCGCACTGCAGGCAAGCGGGAAATTCATTCCCTGGCAGGTTGTCACCGTCTCGACCGACGGCAGAATTCTGGATTGATCTTTGCCAAAATCACTTGACTCAAAACTTGTTACATGATACAATATACATAGATTAAAATCGGAGGCTAAAAAAACAATGAAGATCACCAACGACATCAGATATATTGGCGTCAATGACCGGGGAATCGATCTGTTTGAGGGTCAGTACCGCGTACCGAACGGCATAGCTTACAATTCCTATGCCATCATGGACAGCATGATCGCCATCATGGACACGGTGGATGCGGGCTTTACCCACGAATGGCTGGATAACATCCGCGACACTCTTGGCTCTCGCAAGCCCGATTTTCTGATCGTGCAGCATATGGAGCCCGACCACTCGGCCAACATCCTGCAGTTTGCAAAGACCTATCCCGATGCCAAGATCGTTTCCTCTGCCAAGGCGTTCCGCATGATGCAGAACTTCTTCGGCACCGAATTTGAGGATCGTCGCATCGTGGTGGACGAGGGCGACGTGCTGGAGCTGGGATACCACAAGCTGCACTTCGTAACCGCTCCCATGGTGCACTGGCCCGAGGTCATCGTGACCTACGACTCCACCGATAAGGTGCTGTTCTCTGCCGATGGCTTTGGCAAATTCGGTGCGACCGATACAAAAGAGCCTTGGGCAGACGAGGCAAGACGCTACTACATCGGCATCGTTGGCAAATACGGCGCGCAGGTACAGGCACTGCTTAAGAAGGCTGCAGGACTTGACATTGAGATCATCTGCCCCTTGCACGGCCCGGTTCTTACCGAAAATCTCGGCTATTATCTGAACCTCTATAACACCTGGTCGAGCTATCAGCCCGAGTCCGACGGCATCGTGATCGCCTACACCTCCGTGTACGGCAACACAAAGAAGGCTGTGATGCAGCTGGCCGAAAAGCTCAAGGCAAACGGTGCACCCGCAGTTGTGGTACACGACCTTGCAAGATGCGACATGGCAGAAGCTGTGGCCGACGCCTTCCGATACAGCAAGCTGGTGCTGGCAACCACCACCTACAACGCAGATATCTTCCCCTTCATGCGTGAGTTTATCGACCATCTGACCGAGCGCAATTTCCAGAACCGCACGGTGGCCATGATCGAAAACGGCAGCTGGGCTCCCCAGGCTGTCAAGGTGATGAAAAATATGCTGGAAAAGAGCAAGGACATCACCTACGTTGACACCTCCGTCAAGATCAAGTCCGCTCTTAGTGCAGAGAGCAGCGAGCAGCTGAACAAGATGGCAGAGGAGCTGTGCCGCGAATACCTGGCACAGCGCGATGAGACCGCCAACAAGAACGATCTGAGCGCACTGTTCAACATCGGCTACGGTCTTTACGTCATCACCTGTAACGACGGCAAAAAGGACAACGGTCTGATCGTCAACACGGTCACCCAGGTCACCAACACCCCACCCGTCTGGCAGTCACCATCAACAAGGAAAACTACTCGCATCCCGTCATCAAGCAGACCGGTAAGATGAACAATAACTGTCTCTCAACCGACGCACCCTTCTCCGTTTTTGAAAAGTTCGGCTTCCAGAGCGGCAGAAACGTGGATAAGTTCGCAGACTGCTCCCCCCTGCGCTCGGACAACGGTCTTGTGTTCCTGCCCAGACACATCAATTCCTTCATGTCGCTGGTCGTGGAGCAATACGTTGACCTTGGCACGCACGGCATGTTCATCTGCTCGATCACCGAGGCGCGCGTCATCTCGGATCGCGAGACCATGACCTACACCTATTATCATCAGCACGTCAAGCCCAAGCCTCAGACCGAGGGCGTCAAGGGCTACGTGTGCACCATCTGCGGCTACGTCCACGAGGGCGAGCTGCCCGAGGATTTCGTTTGCCCGCTTTGCAAGCACGGCGCCTCGGATTTCGTTGAGATCAAGTAATCCATTCAAACAGCAAACAAACAAATAAATAAATCAAACCAAATCAATATGAAAAAGGAGATTATGATTATGTGTGAAACCAAGTTCTATATTTGCGAAAAGTGCGGCAACCTGGTAGGTGCCATCCATGAATCCGGCGTTCCTATGAAGTGCTGCGGTCAGAACATGACCAAGATCGAGGCAGGTGTGGTAGAAGCCAGCCGTGAAAAGCACATTCCCGTAGCAACCGTCGAGGGCGACAAGGTCGTGGTCAGCGTAGGCTCCGTGGCTCACCCCATGGTGCCCGAGCACAGCATTGAATGGGTCTATCTGCAGACCGACAAGGGCGGCCAGCGCAAGTGCCTGAGTGCAGGCGACGCTCCCGTTGTCACCTTTGCACTCTCTGACGAAAAGCCCGTGGCAGTTTACGCTTACTGCAATCTGCACGGCCTTTGGAAATCCGAGTTTTAATAGGAGGCTACTATGGTAAACGCTAAGGTTCACGAGCTGCTCAATCAGCAGATCAACAAGGAGTTCTACTCCGCATATCTCTATCTGGATTTTTCCAACTACTTCAAGGCTGCAGGTCTTGACGGCTTTGCAAACTGGTATATGATCCAGGCGCAGGAGGAAAGAGACCACGCTATGCTGTTCTACACCTACCTGCAGAACGAAAACATGCCTGTCACGCTGGACGCCATTGCCAAGCCCGACAAGGTATTTGAGTGCCACATGGACGTACTCAAGGCAGGACTTGAGCATGAGGAATACGTGACCTCGCTGATCAACGACATCTACGTAGCGGCTTACGACGTGCGTGATTTCCGCACCATGCAGTTCCTTGACTGGTTCGTCAAGGAGCAGGGCGAGGAGGAGACCAATGCCAACGATATGATCACCAAGATGGAGCTGTTCGGCGCTGATCCCAGAAGCCTGTACCTGCTCAACCAGGAGCTGGCGGCAAGAGTATATTCCGCACCTTCTTTGGTGCTCTGATTCACAAGCAAGGAGAATTTTTATGGCAAAATACGTTTGCGGCGCATGCGGCTTTGAATATGACGAGCAGGTCGGCATTCCCGAGCGCGGGATCGCCCCGGGCACCAAGTTCGAGGATCTGCCCGAGGACTTTGACTGCCCTATGTGCGGGGTTGGCAAGGAACTCTTCGAAAAAGCATGACATAAACTAAAAAAGGGGCCGGCATTCTGCGCGGCCAATGTAATTAAGTTAAGAGGTTGTGATTCCCGCCCCGTCATCCTCGAGCAAGCCCCCGCCAAGATTCTTCGCTACGCTCAAGAATGACAGGCGGGGGCGCCGCGAAGGATCTTGGGGCGGGATATCTTACTGTCTCTAAACTCAATGATATTGGCACGATTTGCTGCACGTCAGCCATACTACTTTACATCCGGAGTTTTTTATGGAGCTTGTATTACTCACAGCCTTGGGCGTTGGCGGTGCGACCGTCATTGGCGCCGTGATCGGCTTTGTATTCAAAAAAATATCTCATGCCTTTTCGGACATCGTGCTGGCCTTTGCCGCGGGCGTCATGCTGGCAGCGGCTGTGCTTGGCCTCATCCTGCCCTCTGCCGAATACGGCATGAAAGACATGGGCGCATGGGGACTGCTTGTCACGGTGGCGGGCATTTTTGCAGGTGCCTTGTGCCTCAATCTGATCGACAAGTTGGTGCCGCATCTGCACAAGCTGGCGGGCGTGGAGGACGAAGCCCACAAAAACGCCAATCTTTCGCGCGTGCTCTTATTCGTCACAGCCATCGCCATCCACAATCTGCCCGAGGGCATTGCCGCGGGCGTGGGCTTTGGCGCGGGCGATACCTCGCAGGCTCTGATCATTGCGGGCGGCATTGCGCTGCAGAACATTCCCGAGGGCATGGTCATCATCGGGCCTATGCTGGCAGCAGGCGTCAAGCCGGGCAGGACCTTTGCGCTGGCTATGATGACCGGTCTTGTGGAGGTAGTGGGCACACTGCTTGGCTACTTCGCGGTCAGCATTGCATCCGCCATTCTTCCCTTTGCGCTCGCCTTTGCGGGCGGCACCATGCTGTACGTCATCAGCGACGAAATGATCCCCGAGACACACGCGCACGGGCACCAGCGCGGTGCGACCTACTCTTTGCTGGTCGGATTTTGCGTGATGCTGATTACCGATCTGCTGTTGGGATAATTTTTTCAACTTTTTTCAAAAATATGTAAACTTTTTACCAAAAAATGCGACTAAATAAGTGTAGGAACAAATAAAAGTGAGGTGCATCCGATGAATCACAACTCTTTTACCACTGATACCGACGTCAGATATGCGCAATTCCAATTCTTCAAGCCCCTGCTCTTTGTCGGCATCCTTTTATCCCTGCTTGCCTGTCTTGGCTTTTTGATCGCATGGCAGACCTTCGTGTTTTTCGAATCCATCGTGATCGTGGTATGCCTTGTCGGTTATCTGAGCGGCAAGGGCAAAGCCGACTGGCTTCTGCACTTTGAAAACGATGTGCTGACGCTGACCAACAACGCAAACGGTCAGACCTATTCGGTATGGGAGATTCCCGCATCCGACATCATCATCAAGCAATCCAAGCAGGATATCAAGCGCGATTACTGCAATCTGGTCATCAAAAACACCGTGTTTGGCTTTTACGGTGTCAGACGCTGCAGTGCTTTGCGCGAATACATCAAGCAGAATTACAAATAAAGCATTTATGGACGTGCGGGCGATCGGATTTCGGCAAAGCCGAAATACATCGCCCGTTCTCAGCACAAACTTACTGTTTCTGTTGACAAAGCGCGAATTTTGTACTATAATGGGTATATTACAACCACACTCGGAGGCACATCATGAATTTTTTGGAAGAACGCATTTCAAAGGACGGCATCGTCAAGGAAGGCAACGTGCTCAAGGTTGACAGCTTTCTCAATCACCAGATGGACGTTGCTCTGCTTGATCAGCTCGGACAAGCCTTTTACGAGCGTTTTCGTGACAAAGGAATCACCAAGATCCTGACCATTGAGGCCTCCGGCATTGCCATTGCCTGCTCTGCGGCAAGATATTTCGGCGTGCCCGTGGTGTTTGCCAAGAAATCCAAGAGCATCAATATTGACGGCGACATGTACGTTGCCGAGGTGGAGAGCTTTACCCACAAAAACAAGAATAACGTCATCGTATCCAAGAAGTTCTTGCGCCCGGGCGACCGCGTGCTGATCATTGACGACTTTCTTGCCAACGGCTGCGCGCTGCAGGGTCTGATCTCGATTACCGAGTCGGCTTGCGCCAGCGTGGAAGGCATCGGCATTGCGATTGAAAAGGGCTTCCAGCACGGCGGCCGCGTCATTCGCAACCTTGGCTATGACCTGTATTCTGCTGCCATCGTGGAGGAAATGGATGCCGAGACCGGCACCATCGTCTTCAGAGAGCAGAACTGACATGCAAAGCGACCTGCCATGTGACAGGCCGCTTTTTGCATAAAATCCGGAGTTTACATTTTGTTTACAATATTTTTTGCCAAACACATAAACTTTTTGCAAGATTTTGCGACTGTATATATGAAAAGGCCTTGGGAAAGGAGTTCCACATGACCAACACGACCGCATATACGCACGATTTGATTCTGAAAATGAGAAGAAATTACACCAAGAAAAGCAGAAGAATGGCTTGGTTCATGTTTATTTTCGCAGGTGGGCTCAGCATTTATGGTATCGTATATGATCTGGTTTCCGAGCATGCGCACACGATACCGGCAGGAATGTTTTTCCTTGCTTTCGCTTTGCTTTTTTTCCTCGTTGCGATACAAAACAGAAAATCCGGCCTTTCCAAAGCAGTCAGTAAGGAGATGGCGGGCAATCCGGACACCGTGATCGAATACCAGTTTGATCAGGATTGCTTGAGAACCAAGCAAACAAGCAAATATACCACCGGAAGCGCATGCCATTCCTACGAATTTTTCGCAAAGGCTGAAAAAATGGATGACAATTCGTTCTATCTGCTCACCAAGCAAAACCAATTCTACGTGCTGTACGATCCAAACGGCATTGGTGAGCTGTACGATTTCGTCTGCGACAAGATCAACAAATCAAGCAGTGCGACAAAATAAGTAAACCGCGCTGAGCGGGAGGCAACCGAGTGGTATCCTGCTCATCCTTTGAACTGATCTTGACGTAATGGGTTACATGGATGAAATCAGTCTATCTGTAGGGGGCGACGTCCTCGACGCACCGAGCAGATACAAAGAACTATTACATTGCGCAAACATTTGTTTGTGTCGGACGGGCTGTCGGGGACGTCAGCCCCTACTGACGGATGGACTACTTCCCTATGTCGAGGACAGCATCGGGACGTCGAGGGCACCGTCCCCTGCAGGATAACACTCGAGGAAAAATCACCCCGCATATGCACACAAAATCCCCCACCACGACCAAACGAAAGGAGCCCGACTATGCGCACCAAGAAACTTTTGCGAATTTTAATCATTTCCGTCGCGATGCTATTGTGCATCTCCATGTTTTGCGCCTGTGACCCCGATTGGTACCAGGGGCGTCGCCCTGTCGATCAGCCCGGCACCAAATGGGTGTGCGAGCAATACGATCTGTCTTTTGAGGTCGGTGAGGACGGTCTTGTCAAAAACGGCGTTTTCAAAACCGAGGATGGAGAGATTGCCTTTGATTTATTGTGGGCTGTGGGAACTACCAACGTGATCGTATATGACGCAGATTCGTTTCAAAAAGTCGATGAGCACACCATAGACTACGACACTCTTTTTAGCGGAGATTGTGAGTTTGGCAAAAAGGAATTTGAAATTTACGTCAACTACGACCCCAACGATTACTTCCCCGAAAGCTGCATCCTGCACTTTACAAGAACAGACAACAATAAATAAGGAGACTACTATGAAATACGTAACAAATCATCCCACCTACGGTGAAATTCAACTTGACTGGAGCTTCTGGACCGGCAAATTCAAGCTGGCCATTGGAGGCAAAGAGCTCAAAAAGGTGAGCAAGACCGGCTTTGAGCTGCAATTGCCCGACAGCGAAGCACCTGTTTCGGTACAGGTTTTCGGCAATAACTTCAAGGGCTTTGGCATCATGATCGGCACGCAGCCCATTCAGCTCTCTCCCCCTGCCAAGTGGTACGACATCGTGCTTTCGGTCATTCCGGCCGTGATTTGGTTTATCATGATCGGCGGCGCGATCGGCGGTGCTTTTGCAGGCGGCTGGGGCGTGGCAACGCTGTACCTGCTGCTTTCCCGCCCCATCATCAAGCATAAGATCCTGATTGGCATTGGCTCTATCGTGTCAAGCGCGGTGCTCTCGCTGATCTTATCCGTGATCCTCGCAGCACTCTTCCAATCTCTTGGATTGATGTAAAATTTCTGAATAATCAAGAAAACGGCTGGCACAAATGTGTTAGCCGTTTCCTATGTTGACAAGACGTCGCTTTTGTGGTAAAATGTACTTATATTCAACCGAATCAAAGAGGACGATATATGAAATCGAAAAAACGGTTATCCCTGTCCACCACACATCTGATCATGCTCAGCTTTCTTGGCGTAATCGCGGTGGGCACGCTTCTGCTCTGGTTGCCGATCAGCACAAAGAGCGGCGAGAGCGTGGCATTTGTGGACGCGCTGTTCACCGCCACCACGGCCACCTGTGTTACAGGATTGGTCACACTTTCCACGCACGCCACCTGGAGCGTGTTCGGACAGATCGTGATCCTTTTGCTGATCCAGATCGGCGGTCTTGGCCTGATTACGGTCATGGGTGCGATCTCGCTTTTATTGCGGCGCAAGATGGGTCTTGGCGACCGCCTGCTCCTGCGCGACGCCTTTAATCTCAATACACTCTCGGGCATCGGCCCCTTCGTGCGCCGCGTGGTGCTGGGCACGCTGATCGTGGAAGGCACGGGTGCTTTGCTCTACATGCTTGTTTTTATTCCCGAATACGGCCTGCGCGGCATCTGGCTCTCGGTCTTTACCGCCATTTCCGCCTTTTGCAACGCGGGCATTGACCTGTTTGGCGACGTCAGCCTGAGTGCTTACGCCACCAATCCCTTGGTCAACGCGGTCACCATGACACTGATCGTGACGGGCGGCCTTGGCTTTGTGGTATGGTGGGACGTGCTGCACGTCTTTTCCCTTATAGGAAAGCGCAAGCGTCCGCTCTCGTATCTGACGCTGCAATCCAAAATTGTCCTTGTAAGCACAGCCGCGCTGTTGTTGGCAGGCTGCGCTGCATTCCTCGCCTTTGAATGGAGCAATCCCGCCACGCTGGGTGCGCACTCGGTCTTTGATAAGCTGCAAATGGCACTGTTCCAATCGGTCACCACCAGAACAGCCGGATTTTTCACAATTCCCCAAGAGGCACTCACAATGCCCTCTGCGCTGCTGGCCCTCTTGCTGATGTTTGTAGGCGGCTCACCCGTGGGTACGGCGGGCGGTATCAAGACCGTAACCTTTGCGGTACTGATCGCAAAAGCGATCAGCTCTATTCGCGGCAGAGACCGCGTTTCCCTGTTCGGCAGAACCATCAAGGACGAGGCGATCGGTAAGGCGGTGGCGGTGTGCATGACCTCCTTTAGCATCATGGCACTGGCATCGCTGGGACTTACCTTGGTCAGCGACGCCTCGGTAATCGACATTCTGTACGAAACGGTCAGCGCAACCGCCACGGTCGGCCTGACACGTGCGCTGACGCCTACGCTGAATGCTCTGGGCAAGCTGATCATCGTAGCTACCATGTACCTTGGCCGTGTAGGCCCTATCTCGCTTGCCGTGGCATTTACGGTAGGCGCAAACTCGCAAAATCTGATTGAAAACCCAACCGAAGACATTAGTGTTGGATAGAGAGGTAAACTATGGCTAATAAGAAATCATACGCAGTCATCGGTCTTGGCAGATATGGCAAGGCTGTTGCAGAAGAGCTTTTACAAAACGGTGCCGAGGTGTTGGCGATCGATATGGATCCCGACGTGGTCAACTCAGCCACGCGCGTCATCCCCTATTGCAAATGTGCTGACGTAACCAAGCCCGACACAGTAAGACAGCTGGGCATTGCGGACATGGACGCCGTGATCATTGCCATTGCGGGCAATCTGGAGGCCAGCGTCATGGCCACCATGCTTTGCAAGGAGGCCGGCGTCAAAAACGTGATCGTCAAGTGCGCCAATTCCCTGCACCAGCGCATGCTGCTCAAGATCGGCGCGGATCAGGTTGCCTTCCCCGAGCACGAATCGGGCGTTCGCCTTGCAAAAAATCTGCTCAGCGCAGGCTTTGTGGATATTGCTGAGTTATCTGACGAGGTCTCGGTGGTCGAGCTGGAGGTCAAGGACGAATGGGCAGGCAAAACGCTGGTAGAGCTCAGCCTGCGCCGCAAATACGGCATCAACGTCGTAGGTCTTCGCAAGGAGGACAGACTGATGATCAATATCGATCCCGAGATGCATTTGTGCAAGGACATGACGCTTGTGGTCATTGCAAGCAAGCAGTCGCTGAAAAAATTGGTTTGATATTCACGTTCTGCCATAGGGGGCAGTCTTCATGCCACAAGCGGCGAACTGTTCGCAACGCATTCCCTTCGGTCACGCGAACCGTCCATCTGTAGGAGGCAACGTCCCCAACGCCCCCCCTACAAGAAATTGCGGACATTCTCTCGGCTTTCCGCACGTTTGTAACTTTTCACAATTCTTTTCTCCAAATGATGCCAAAGATAGTCAAGGTTTTCACCCTCGAAAGCCTTGACTTATTTTTGACTTTGTGCTATAATATGATAGATGTGAAAATAGGGCTTGCGGCAGGATCACTCGGGCAGTTTGGCGATTGATCAAGAGGCGTTGCACTCCCGCATTTTTGCAAGACAAAATTCTGTCCGAGGCAGTTTGGTCGGCGCAGACAATACGTAAGCGATCTCGTATCATGGGCTCGCTGTCTGTGGTCGCGCCCTGAGCACTCTGCTTTTGGCACGGCTATTTTTGTTTTGCTATAGCCGAAGAGAGCCGAACTCATACGCCCTGCGGCGAGTAATTTTCGCGTCTTATGCCACATCTCGCCTCGCAAGATCAAAAGAAAGGAACCTTTGAAAATGACATTGTTCGCAAACGCTCGTCTGTTTGATAACGGTAGATTCATTCACAAGGACGTTGTCCTTGCGGATGGTGCTTTGTCTTTTTCTGCTCCCGGCAGTGTCTCTGCTTCTGATATTGACACTGTTTTCCATCATTGTGATATTTTTCCCGGTTTTTGTGATGTCCACGTACATCTTCGAGAGCCGGGTTTTTCTTATAAAGAGACCATTGCCACAGGCACGGCGGCAGCAGCGCACGGCGGCTATACGGCGGTGTGCAGCATGCCCAACTTAAATCCCGTACCCGACAGCGTTGAGCACTTAGCCGAGCAGCTGGCCATCATTGAGCGTGATGCTGTCATTGACGTCTACCCCTTGGGGGCTTTGACGGTGGGTCAGAAGGGAGAGGTCGCCGCAGACCTGGAGGGCATGGCCGAGCACGCAATCGCCTACTCGGACGACGGACGCGGCGTGCAGAGTGCCGAGATGATGGAGCAGCTGATGCAGCGCGCCAAGGCACTTGGAAAGATCGTGGTAGCCCACTGCGAGGACAATACACTCTTGCGCGGCGGCTACATTCACGACGGCGAATACGCAGCAGCGCACGGGCACCGCGGCATTTGCTCCGAGAGCGAATGGGGGCCGATCAAGCGAGACCTTGAGCTTGCGGAAAAAAACGGCTGCGCTTACCACGTCTGCCACATCTCCACCAAGGAGAGCGTGCAGCTGATCAGAGAGGCCAAGGCACGCGGGGTGAACGTGACCTGCGAGACAGGCCCGCATTACCTGACGCTTTGTGATGCCGATCTGGAAGAGCACGGACGCTTCAAGATGAATCCCCCGCTTCGCTCGGCCGATGACCGCGAGGCTTTGATAGAAGGCTTGATCGACGGCACGGTCGACATGATTGCCACCGACCACGCCCCCCACTCGTGGGAAGAAAAATCCAAGGGGCTTGAGAAGAGTGCGATGGGCGTTGTGGGATTGGAGACAGCCTTCCCCGTGCTCTACACTTACTTGGTCAAAACGGGCAGAGTCAGCCTTGAACGCATCATTGACGCCCTGGCAATCGCACCGAGAATGCGATTCGGCATTCCGCTCTCACCCGATTCCCTGACCGTTTGGCAATGCGACGGCGAATACGTCGTTGATCCCGACACATTCCGTACCAAGGGTCGCGCGACTCCTTTTGCGGGTCACAGACTCTTTGGTACTTGCATCACTACAATTCACGGAGGTAAAACAGTATGGAAAATCAAATGAACGTAAAGCTTGTTTTGGAAGACGGAAGCGAATTCTGCGGCTACAGCTTCGGTGACGACAGTATTCGTGACCGCGTATGCACCGTGGTATTCAATACCTCGATGGTGGGATATCAGGAGATCGTCTCCGACCCCGCTTACACCGACCAATTCGTAGTGATGACCTACCCCTTAATCGGCAGCTATGGCATGACCGAGGAGGACTATGAGGCAAGATCCTTGACCATGGGCGGTCTGATCGTGCGCGAATACAACGACCAGCCCTCCAACTTCCGCTACACCAAAACCTTGGAAGAGGTCATGTGCGAGCATCACATTCCCGGACTTTACGGGATCGACACCAGAATGCTGACCCGCAAGCTCCGCGACCACGGCAGCAGCATGCGCGGCATTCTGACAAGCATGCACACCACCACCGCATCTGCCCTGGCTATGATCCGCGTCACCCCCATCCCCACCGATGCAGTCGCGCGCGTCAGTAGCAAGAAGCGTTGGTACACCAGAACCGCCAATGCAAAGCACCATGTCGTGGCCATTGACTGCGGCATCAAGACCAACATCGTCAGTACGCTGACCGCCAAGGGCTGCAACGTCACGGTCGTTCCATATAACACCACCGCAGAGCAGATCGATTCCCTGAATCCCGACGGCGTGATTGTCTCCAGCGGCCCCGGCTGCCCCGAGCACGCAGGCGAGGTGATCGAATGCGTCAAGGCTCTGTGGGGCAAGTACCCGCTGTTCGGCATTGGCCTTGGCTGCCAGATCCTTTGCCTTGCCAAGGGTGCTACCGTCAGCGCACTGCCGCACGGTCACCGCGGCGGCTATCCCGTTCGCTGCTGCGAGGACGGAAAGATCACAAGCACCGCACAAAATCACACCTACGTGGTGGATCGCCAAAGCCTTGAAGGCACGGGCCTTGGTGTTCTGTATGAAAACGTTACCGACAAGAGCGTCGAGGGCGTGATCGACGCGCAAAGCCTTGTGCTTGGCGTGCAGTTCGCACCCGAGAGCGCACCCGGTCCGCAGGACAATTACGCACTTTTCGATCGCTTTATTGCTATGATGAAGGAGGATAACTGATATGCCGAAGAGAACAGATATCAAGAAAGTACTTGTCATCGGCTCCGGCCCGATCGTGATCGGCCAGGCTGCCGAATTTGACTACGCAGGCACGCAGGCGTGCCTTGCACTCAAGGAAGAGGGCTACGAGGTTATCCTTTGCAACTCCAACCCCGCAACCATCATGACCGACACCACCATTGCCGACAAGGTCTACATGGAGCCCCTGACACTGGAATACGTAGCACGTGTCATCCGTCACGAGCGTCCCGATGCCATCGTACCCGGCATCGGCGGTCAGACCGGTCTGAACCTTGCCATGCAGCTGGAAAAGAAGGGCATTCTGCGTGAATGCGAATGCGAGCTGCTGGGCACCTGCGGTGCAAGCATTGAGAGAGCTGAGGACAGAGAGCTGTTCAAGGAGCTTTGCGAGGAGCTTGGCGAGCCTGTGCTTCCCTCTCTGATTGCAAACAGCATGGAAGAGGGCTTAGCTGCTGCCAAGGAAATCGGCTACCCTGTTGTGCTTCGTCCCGCATTTACCCTGGGCGGCACGGGTGGCGGATTTGCCGACAACGAGCAGGAATTCGTCGATATTATGAAAAACGCTCTGCAGCTCTCCCCCGTACACCAGGTACTGGTGGAAAAGAGCATCAAGGGCTATAAGGAAATTGAATACGAGGTCATGCGCGACGCCAACGATACCGCGATCGCCATTTGTAACATGGAGAACGTGGACCCTGTAGGCATTCACACGGGCGACTCGATCGTGGTCTGCCCCTGCCAGACGCTGACCAACAAGGAATCGCACATGCTGCGTGACAGCGCACTCAAGATCATCCGCGCGCTTGGCATCGAGGGCGGCTGCAACGTGCAGTTCGCGCTTGACCCCCACTCGTTCAGCTACTACTTAATCGAGGTCAACCCCCGCGTTTCCCGTTCCTCCGCACTTGCATCCAAGGCAAGCGGCTATCCCATCGCACGCGTGACCGCCAAGATCGCAGTCGGCATGACGCTGGACGAGATCAAGATCGGCAACATTCTTGCCGCTTGTGAGCCCGCGCTTGACTACGTGGTCACCAAGATGCCCCGCTTCCCCTTTGACAAGTTTGTATCCGCAAACAACAAGCTCTCCACCCAGATGAAAGCGACCGGAGAGGTCATGAGCCTGGGCCGCACCTTTGAGGAAAGCCTTCTTAAGGCAGTGCGCTCACTGGAGATCGGCGTCAACCACATCTACATGAAGAAGTTTGACGACTACAGCGTGGACGAGCTGATGAAGTATATCGCAGACGGCACCGACGACCGCATCTACGCCATTGCCAAGCTGCTGGAATACGGCGCTGACTCGGGACGTATCTGGTCGGCAACCAAGATCGACATGTTCTTCCTGGACAAGCTGCGCAACATCGTACACATGCAGACCACGGTCAAGCAACACGTCAAGGATCTCGACGTGTTGCGCCGTGCCAAGAAGATGGGCTTCTCGGACGCTTACATCGCATCCTTGTGGGGCTGCCCCGAGATCGACGTATGGCACATGCGCGAGCAGAATGACATCTTCCCCGTTTACAAGATGATCGACACCTGTGCTGCAGAGGCACAGGGATACATCCCCTACTTCTACTCCACCTACGAGCAGGAGAACGAGAGCGTGGTTTCCGACCGCAAGAAGGTGGTCGTGCTTGGCTCCGGTCCTATCCGTATCGGCCAGGGCGTAGAATTTGACTACTCCACCGTGCATGCGGTCAACGCCATTCGCCATGCAGGCTACGAGGCGATCGTCATCAACAACAACCCCGAAACCGTTTCGACCGACTACACCTGCTCGGACAAGCTGTATTTCGAGCCCCTTTGCGTCGAGGACGTCATGAATATTCTGCACCTCGAGCAGCCTGAGGGCGTCATCGCAAGCCTTGGCGGCCAGACCGCGATCAACCTGGCAGCTCCTCTGACCGAGAGAGGCGTCAAGCTGATCGGTACCGATTGCGCAGCGATTGAAAAGGCAGAAAATCGCGATGCATTTGAAAAGGTGCTCTCTTCTCTGAACATTCCTCAGCCCAAGGGCCGTGCGGTCACGGTCATTGAGGACGGCGTTCGCGCCGCAGCCGAGATCGGCTACCCCGTGCTGGTTCGTCCCTCCTTCGTACTGGGCGGACGCGCTATGCAGATCGTGGCTGACGAGCAGCAGCTGCGCACTTACCTGCACACTGCAGTTGAGATCGACGAGGACAAGCCCGTTCTGGTAGACAAGTACATCCAGGGCAAGGAGGTCGAGGTTGACGCAGTTTGCGACGGCACCGACGTATTCGTGCCCGGTATCATGGAGCTTGTTGAGCGTACCGGCGTTCACTCGGGCGACTCGATCTCGGTCTACCCCTCCTTCTCTCTTTCCGATAAGGTCAAGAACGCGATCCTGGACTACACCAAGAGACTGGGTCTTGCCATCGGCATCGTAGGTCTTTTCAACATCCAGTTCATCGTGGATGAAAAGGATGACGTTTATATCATCGAGGTCAACCCCCGCTCCTCTCGTACCGTTCCCTTCCTTTCCAAGTCCACCGGCTACAGCCTTGCCGACATGGGCACGCTGGTCATGCTGGGTCAGACACTCAAGATGCAGGGCATCAACGACATCTATCCCCCCGAAAAGAAGCGTTACTACGTCAAAGCACCCGCATTCTCGTTTGCAAAGCTGCGCGGTCTTGACGCTTACCTCTCCCCCGAGATGAAGTCCACGGGTGAAGCAATCGGCTATGACAACTCCATGACCCGTGCGCTTTACAAGGCACTGCAGGCAAGCGGCACCAACGTCGTCAACTACGGTACGGTACTCGTTACCCTTGCAGACAAGGACAAGGAGGAGGCTCTGCCGCTCATCCGCCGCTTCTACAAC
>JAFQUG010000386.1 GCA_017408625.1 Clostridia bacterium
GCTCAAGGTGATCGGCAATGGTTGCGTCGCGCAAAAGGTAGAGTGCGATCTCGTCGCACAGCATACGTTCCACCACAGCACAGGTCTCGTTGCCGTAAACGCCGTCGATGCCGCGGCTCATCTCGTCGCCGTTGGACATACCGTCCTGGCGTCCCGAGGCCATATAAATGTTCTCGATGCCCGTGTAGTAAAGGTCCAGATAATGCTCGTCACCGGTCACGGCATACATGACGGGGAACAGCTTGAAGCTCTGCTGTGCATTGACGATGTGATAAGTACCCATCCATGCTTCCTCGTCATATGCCGTCTCCCAGTCAAAGGTCTGCTCGTAGAGCAGCTCGCAAAGATCAAGTAAGGATTGGTCCTGTGTTTTTTCATACAGCCAAAGAACGGCAAAGATGTTGTCTCCGCCGCGGACTCTTGCCCAGGAGGTCAGCTTCTTTTGCTTGAGAGCCTCAAATTCCCATGCAAAGTAATTTTGCAAAAAGGGGATCACGCGCTCGTCGCCCGTAGCGTCGTAGTAAAGCTCCAGTGCCATGAGCATGGGCATCAGCGGCCAGTAGTCCAGCTTTTCGGTGTCGTTTGCCAAAGGTCCGAAGGCACCGCTGTCGATCTGGCTCTCCAGCGTCCAGTCGATCCACTTTTGTGCCTGTGCCTTGAGCTCGGGATCATCCAGTACGTAGGCAGAGGCGATCAGACCGCGGGTGTAGTACGTGCCGCGCTCCCAGCTCTCGCCCGTGCCGCCCAGCCAGCCCGAGCGGTTATCTCCCTCGGATCTGCAGTCCGGGGAAAGGTGTTCAAATTGCTTGGTAACGTTTTCGGCCTGGAGCAGCAATTGGTTTTTGAGCCAGCTCGTGGCTTGTACCTGCCCCAGTGCCAGAGGAGAAAATTTCATGTTGTCTACAGCTCCTTTCGTTGTAATGAGGACGTCGCGCGGATCTCCTGCTTGGTCGGGTGGTGTGGAATTGTCGGTATCGGATCCGGAGATTGGCGGCTCTGTCTCGGTCTCTTGATTCTGTGAGGAAGCGCCTCCTTGTGATCCCCCCCCTGTACAGGCGGTAGCCGCCAGCAAGGATAACGCGATGAGCAGACAAAGCATGCGCGAAAATGATTTGAACATAACAGAACCTCCGTTTGCTTATGATCTTCAATTCATTTTATCACGGGTCACGAAAAAATAACAGGAATATTTTTGTGAAAAACATTGCAAAAATCAAACTGATGCGGTATAATACAGGCAGATGAGTATGAGTAAGGAGGTGATGGCCATGTCGGCAGGAATATCCATGCAAAGCATTCCCATCTATCGCCTGTCCGCGTTTCGCCGCTTTCTGCCTCGTGAGCGACATATCACCCGTACGGAGGGGTGTGACGTGCTGCTTTTGATGCTGGACGGCGTGCTGCGCTTTACCGAGGACGGTGCGCCCGTGGAGCTTGTAAAAGGGGAGTACTATATTCAGCAGCGGGGGCTTTTCCAGGACGGACCCGAGGTAAGCGATTGCCCCTATTATTTCTATTTGCATTTCGGAGCGTGTGACTGGGTGGACAAGGCGCCCCTTTTGCCAAGGCGCGGCACGTTTGACCCAGATGCACTGTTGCCGCTTTTGCGCGAGCTTTCCGAGGCGGAAAACGGGGATGCGCCCATGATCGTCAAAAACGGCTTGCTTTGCCGAATCCTGACGCATCTGTTCCGCGCGCAGGCGCGCAGCGAGCGGGATATCCTGGTGGAGAGCATGGTGCACCGCCTGACGCAGGATCTGCAAAGCCCGCCGACGCTGGAGAAATTGGCCGCTGAGTTTCATTTCAGCGAGAATTATCTCATCCGCATCTTTCGGGATGCTATGGGCACGACGCCGCACGCCTACGTCAACACCGCTCGTCTGCGTAAGGCACGGCTGCTCTTGTCCACCAGCAATATGACAGCCGACCGCGTTGCCTATGAGTGCGGATTTGCGGATTACGCACATTTTTATCGGATGTTTTCCAAGGAAGTCGGCTGCTCACCCAAGGATTACAGAAAAGAGATGCTTTCAAGGAAGTCGTAAACCGTGATCAGAAAAATAAAAAAAGCACTTGCCGAAGCAAGTGCTTTTTTTGGGGTGAGTAGTGGGGCTTGAACCCATGACCTCCAGGGCCACAACCTGGCGCTCTAGCCAACTGAGCTATACCCACCATATTAAAATATGGCGTGCCTTGAGGGATTCGAACCCCCGACCTACTGCTTAGAAGGCAGTTGCTCTATCCGACTGAGCTAAAGGCACAAATTCCGGAATTCCGGAAAATGGAGCGAGTGATGGGAATCGAACCCACGCGGCCAGCTTGGAAGGCTGGAATTCTACCATTGAACTACACTCGCATACGTACGTTTCTCAAAACCGCTCTAATATGATACCATGCAAAGATAGATTTGTCAAGCCCTTTTTCAAAAAAAAACGCAAAAAAAGAGAAAAAAGCAAATCGCAAAAAAAGCCGCGCAAAAATGCCCTTGAATTTGTGAAAAGTCTTGATATTGACGGCGAAAAATGCTATAATAAGGACATGAATTTTGACTAAGGAGGGGCATATGGGCTATCTGACCCCCGACAAAATGCTTGCAACCTTTTGTGAGCTGACTCCAAACGAGCTGCAGCAGCGCGGCATTGACGTGCTGCTTATGGATATAGACAACACGCTCGCACCATACGAGCAACCCGAGCCGGATGAGCGCATCCTTACGTGGCTGGAAGGTCTGCAGGCAGCGGGCATCAGGCTTGCGTTTGTCTCCAATAACAATTGGGAGAGAGTCGAGCTGTTCAATCAAAAGATCGGTATACAGGCGCATGCCAAGAGTGGCAAGCCGTTTGGCAAAAAGCTGCGGCAGGTGATCAGATCCTATGGCTCGGACGTTTCACACGCGGCGATCCTTGGCGACCAGCTGCTGACCGACGTGTTTGCGGGCAAGCATATCGGAGCGACCGCGTTTTTAGTGCCGCCCATCAAAGACAAGACGACGGCCTTCTGGCGCATCAAGCGCGCGCTTGAGCGGCCGATCATCAAAAAATACGTGAAAAATCATCCCGAGCAGGCAGCATGCGCTGCGTTCTGGTTGAGAAAGGACAAAAAATGAGCTTTGCGACGTTTGGCCCGGGCGGAAACTGCGATTGGTTTTACGCCGAGGGCAATAAAGCAACCGTGCAAGCACCCGGATGGCTTTCGTCCAAGGGGCTTGATTCTTACGAATACGAGGCGGGCAGGGGAGTCAATGCAAGCGAGGCGTCCTTGCGCGCCGTTGGCGAGAAGGCCAAGCAGTACGGCATTCATATGTCGTTGCACGCGCCCTATTTCATCTCTCTTTCGGGCACCGAGGAGGCCACCCGACTCAAGAGCATTGATTACATCACCAAATCCCTCTGGGCAGCAGAGCTGCTGGGGGCGAAAACCATCGTCATCCATAGCGGCAGCGCGGGCAAGATCAGCCGCGAGCATGCTATGTCTCTTTCCAAGGACACGCTTGCCAAGGTGGCAGAGGCTGTGGGCGACACAGAGATCAAACTGGGCATTGAGACTATGGGAAAGGTCAATCAGCTGGGTACGCTGGACGAGGTCATCGAGCAGTGCAAGGTGGATAAAAAATTTGTGCCCGTGGTGGATTTCGGACACTTGAACGCGCGCGTGTGCGGAAACGCTTTTCCCGACATGGACGCCTACCGCGAGGTATTTGACCGCATCGGCACGCAGCTTGGCGACGAGGTGGCAAAATTTATGCATTGCCATTTTTCCAAGATCGAATTTACGGGCGCGGGCGAGAAGAGACACGTGACCTTTGAGGACACGGTGTACGGTCCTCGCTTTGAGCCGCTGATCGAGGCCATCATCCGCGAGGGTGTTTGCCCCAACATCATCTGCGAATCGGACGGCACCATGACCGCCGATGCGCTTGCCATGAAGAACTATTATAACGAATTGCGAGGTTAATATTATGAGCATGAGAGCAAAAAGAATTCAGAAGCTACAGGCAGAAATGGCGAAAAAGGGCTTTGACGCACTGGTCGTGACCAGCGAGATCAACCAGAGATACCTGACCGGCTTTGCGTATACCGACGGCTACGTGCTGATCACCAAGGACAAGAATTATCTGCTGACCGACTTCCGCTACATCGAGGCGGCAAAGGCGACCGTGGACGCAGAGCTGTTTGAGATCATCATGCCCAAGGGTGGCATGCTTGACGAAATGGCGGCAAAGCTGGATGCGTGCGACGCCAAGATCACGGCTGTTGAGGAGGCTACGCTCTCTCTTGCAAGCTACGAGAGACTCAAGGTCAAATTCAAGAATACCGACCTTGTCCCCGGCGGCTCTGCGCTGATCGATACGCTGCGCCTTTATAAGGATGAGGAAGAGTTTGCCAGCATGACACGCGCACAGGCCATCACCGACGCAGCGTTTGAGCATATTCTGACCGTACTGCATCCCGATATGACCGAGATCGAGGTCGCACTTGAGCTGGAGTTCTTTATGCGCAAGATGGGATCCGAGGGCATTGCGTTTGATACCATTGCAGTTTCGGGCAGCATGTCCGCGCGCCCCCACGGCGAGCCCAGAGCGGTCAAGCTGGAAAAGGGATTTCTGACCATGGACTACGGCGCACGCGTGGACGGCTATTGCTCGGATATGACGCGTACGGTGGTGCTTGGTAAGGCGGATGCCGAGATCAAGAAGGTTTACGACACAGTACTGCTGGCACAGACCACTGCCATTGACGCACTCAGGGCGGGTCTTGGCTGCAGAGCGGCAGACAAGATTGCGCGCGATATCATTGACGGTGCAGGCTACGAGGGCTGCTTTGGCCATAGCCTTGGCCACGGTGTGGGACTTTATATCCATGAAAGCCCCAGACTTTCGTTCGGTGCGGGCGAGAACGACGTGCTCCAGCCCGGTCACGTAGTCACAGCCGAGCCCGGTATTTATATTGAAGGCAAGTATGGCTGCCGTATTGAGGATATGATCGGCATTTTGCCCGACGGTACGGCACACGACTTTACGCATAGCCGCAAGGATATGATCGAGCTGTTCTGATACAAAACAAATGCCCGCTTGTCATCCTCGAGCAAGCATTTTTTGCAAGATTCTTCGCTGCGCTCGAGAATGACGGCAAAAAATGCGCCGCGAAGGATCTTGGCGGGCGAAACGTGGCAATTTATGAAAGAAGGAACCATTATGAAGAAAATCAAAGTAGGAATAGCCGGCTCTCGCGGTCTTTCGACTGTGATGGGTCTGCGCGCGCTGCCCGACGTGGAGATCACCGCACTTTGCAATCTGGACGAGGTGACGCTTGACGCACAGGCCAAGGATCTTGGCGTGGAGCATAAATATCGCGTATTTGAGGATATGCTGGCGTCGGATATCGATGCCGTCATCATCGCAACTCCCATGCAATGCCACGTGCCGCAGGCCATTGCTGCACTGGAGGCAGGCAAGCATGTGATGTGCGAGGTGACCGCAGGCGTGACCATGGACGAGCTGTGGTGGCTTTGCGAGGCCGTGGAAAAGAGCGGTAAGATCTACATGATGGCAGAGAACTATATCTATACGCCACAGGTGCAGCTGGTCAAGGAAATGGTCAAGAAGGGCTTTTTCGGTGACACATACTATGCAGAGGGCATGTATCTGCACAACATTGACGGACTGTTCAAGTATCCGGACGGCAAGAGCACCTGGCGTTCGTTTTGGCAATGCGGTAAGAGAGGCAATTTCTATCCCACGCACAGCGTCGGCCCTGTGATGAACTGGTTCCCGGGCGATCGCATTACCGAGATTACGACGTATTCGCCCGGCGTGTATAACGAGCTTGGTTTGAGACAGGACAGCGGCACTACCACCATGTGCCGTACCGCGAACGGCAAGCTGCTGAACATCCGTGTGGACTGCACCTCGCCCCGTCCGCATAACATGACCTATTATCAGCTGCAGGGCACAAAGGGCATTTTCCAGGCTGCATCGCACGGCTTTGGCGACTTGGATAAGGTGTCCTTCCTGGGTGAGAACAACCCGCTTGGAAACATGCAATGGGAGCCGCTGACCAATTATAACGAGTATCTGCCCGAGAGATATAAAAAGGCCACCGCGGAGCAGAACGCAGCAGGCCACGGCGGCGGAGATTTCTTTATCGTGGAGGACTTTATCAACGCGATCAGAACGGGTGAGCAGCCCGAGATCGACGTGTACAAGGCGTGCGAATGGACGGCGGTGGGGCTACTTTCCGAGCTGTCGGTGACCAACAACGGCCGCACCATGCAAATGACGCATTTCAGAAAGAATATGCCGCTTGACGAGAAGAAGATCACACTTTAAAAGCAAACATACCCCCCGCGACGCTGTCGCGGGGGTTCTTCTACGTCCGCCACCACACGAAAAACCCCTCACAGGATGAAAGTTTTGATCAAACTTTTCCAAAAGTTTGCGGGTCGAGGGCAGAGCCCTCGTCGCGCCCGCAGGCGCGAA
>JAFQUG010000387.1 GCA_017408625.1 Clostridia bacterium
AGTGGCGCAACGGCTTCGGTCTGCAGCGCCTCTCCGCAAACGGTGCACGAGCGACTCATGCTGCCAGCCGTGCCGATCTGCGGAGCGACGTCCAAAATCCATTCGCCGGGTACGTGCCCGGGGCGCGTGACTACAATGCTCTCCCGGTATCCGCAGGCGGTACAAGTGCGCACAGCCTCACCCTTTTGCGTGCAATCGGGTGCGATGGTCAGCTCGTATTCTCCGAAGGTGTGGGCGCATTCCGCTTCGCTATCGCTTGCCTGTACCGCAACACAACACATCGCAAGCACACAAAGCAGGATTGCCGCCGTATAGATTCTCAATAAAGTCTGTTTCATGGTGATCTCCGATACTCATGTTTCTCAGTGTAACGTATTATAGCATACTTCATGCCGCAATGCAAGACTTTTGCTCTCTTTGGCGAAAAAAGGCGCGCAACAACTTGTATTTTTGCCTTGGATGTGATACAATGGTAGAAATGATCTTACGAAAGGAGCACGCCCATGAAGAAAAAGCTGACCATTGGTATTCTTGCACACGTGGACGCAGGAAAGACCACACTTTCCGAGGCGATGCTCTATCTTTCCGGCAAGATCCGCACCTTAGGCCGCGTGGATCACAAGAACACCTATCTTGACACACACGCCATGGAGCGAGAGCGCGGCATTACCGTATTCTCCAAGCAGGCGCGCTTTTCGACCGAGGCCTGCGATTTCATTTTGCTGGACACCCCCGGGCACGTGGATTTTTCGGCCGAGGCAGAGCGCGTGCTTTCACTTCTGGACTACGCCATTTTGGTAGTCAGCGGCACGGAGGGCGTGCAAAATCACACGCGCACGCTCTGGCAGCTGCTTGCTTATTACGGTGTTCCCACGTTGATCTTTGTCAACAAGACCGACGTTGCCATCAAGCTCAAGCAGGAAATGGCGGACGAGCTTGCAAGCACACTGGACAGCCGTATTTGCGCATTCTACGAGGACGAGAACAAGACCTTGCTTGATGAGCGGCTTGCACTTGTGCATGAGGATTTTCTGGACAGCTTTCTTAGCGGTGAGCCGATCGCGACCGAGGACATTGCCGCGCTGATTGCGGGACGCAGACTGTTCCCTTGCCTGTTTGGCTCGGCTTTGCGCATGCAGGGCGTGGATTTTTTATTGGAAATACTGGACACCTATACCCTCGCTCCCGCATACAGAGAGGGCGGATTTGGTGCAAAGGTCTACAAGATCGCGCGCACGGGAAACGTGCGCCTGACCTATATCAAGCTGACAAGCGGCACGCTTTCGGCGCGCGACGAGATCGTGTATCTCTCCGAAGACGGCAAAAAATATGCCGAAAAGGTCAGTCAGTTACGGCTGTATTCCGCAGACAAATTCGAGCAGGCAGACAGCGTCTCCGCGGGCGAGATCTGTGCTATACCGGGACTTTCGGCCACCTATATCGGTCAGGGGCTGGGGCTTGAGGCAGACACCTGCAAGCCACTGCTTGAGCCGGTGCTTTCCTATCGCATTGCCCTGCCGCCCGAGTGCGACCTTGCCTTGTATTTTCCCAAGCTCAAGGAGCTGGAGGAGGAAGAGCCTTCCCTGCACCTGTTCTGGAACGAGGAGCTGAGGCAGATTGAGGCGCGACTGATGGGCGAGGTACAGATCGACCTGCTCAAGCGCTTGATCAAGGATCGCTTCTCGGTGGAATGCACGCTGGACGCGGGCAGAATTCTCTATAAAGAAAAGATCGCGGCAAAGGCGATTGGAGTGGGGCATTTTGAGCCCTTGCGCCATTATGCCGAGGTGCAGCTGCTGCTTGAGCCGCAGCCAAAGGGCACGGGATTGATTTTTGACAGCCGCGTTTCGGAAAACGTACTGGATCTCAATTGGCAGCGGTTGATCCTTTATAATCTCTATGAAAAAACGCATCGCGGCACGTGCATCGGTGCTGCGCTGACCGATACCAAGATCACGCTTGTGGCGGGTAAGGCGCACTTAAAGCATACCGAGGGCGGCGACTTCCGCCAAGCGACGCTGCGCGCTGTGCGACACGGACTGATGAAGGCGGGGTGTACCCTGCTTGAGCCCTTTTATAAATTCCGATTGGAAGTGCCGAACGGCATGACGGGTCGTGCCATGAGCGACCTGCAAACAAGATTTGCCGAGTTTGAGGTGGAGGCAAGCACGAAGGAGCTGACCACCATCACAGGGCGCGGACCTGTTGCAACGCTGCACGACTATACGCGCGAGGTCATTGCCTACACGCGCGGCATGGGCAGACTGTTCTGCACCTCGGACGGCTACGAGCCCTGCCATAACGCGGACGAGATCATTGAGGCTGCGGGATATGATCCCGAGGCAGACCTTGAAAATACACCGCACTCGGTGTTCTGCTCGCACGGTGCGGGCGTGGTGATCCCCTGGCAGGAGGTGGATGCGCATAAGCATCTGGATGCAGGCATTTCGATCTCGCAAAGCACAGTGGCCATCATTCCCAAGGTCAAATCGCTTTCCAAAAAATACGAGCTGAGCGACGAGGATCTTGAACAGATTATGCTGCGCGAGTTTGGCCCCATCCGCAGAAAGAGATATACCGAACCCAAGATCACGATCGCAAACGGAAAAGCTCCGAGAAAGCCCAAGGCTCTCAAGATCCCCAAAAATCTTTTGATCGTGGACGGATATAACGTGATCTATGCCACTGACCCGCTCAAGGAGGTAGCCGATTACAGCTTGGAAAAGGCACGTGAGGAGCTGATGGATATCATGAGCAACTATCATGCGTTTACCAAAACAGACGTGCTGCTGGTATTTGACGCATATCTGGTCAAGGACGGTGCAGGCTCACAGATCACGCACGACGGATATCGCGTGGCGTACACAAAACAGGATCAGACGGCGGACGCGTATATCGAGCAGGTCATGCACGACCTGGGCCCCGATTACAGCATCCGCGTGGTCACGGGAGACAGATTGCTCCAGTTCTCTGCAGTCAGCTACGGCATCTCGCGTATGACGGCCAAGGAATTCTGGGGCGAGGTCACACAGGTGGGCAACGAGATCAACGATTTCGTGCGCAAATTGGCAGCCAAATCAAACTAAACCGAGAGCGCAGGAGAGATCTCGGCTTTCAAGATTGAACAAAAATGAATCAAGCTCCCAAGAGCTGATACCGAATTACCCAAATAAAGGATGCCTGATATGTATTACAAACACAATCTGGATTACAAATACCCCGAGAGATGTGACGAGCACATGATCGAGGTCAAGGAGCTGCGGCACATTGACTTTACGCCCGATTACCCTTACCTGCAAAAGAGCTTTGGGTTTAAGTGCCTGCGCTCGATCTACTGGCTGGGGCTGCAGACGGTGGGATTTTTGCTGGTCAGGATCACGCATGGGCTGCGTATCTATGGGCGCGAAAATCTCAAGCGGTACAAGGATGCGCTTCAGGGCGGCGTGATCACGATCTCTAACCACGTATTTTATTTTGATCTGATCTGCATTCTTGCCGCCATTCGTCCGCATCTTGTCTACTTCCCTGCCTGGAAAACCAATCTCAACGGCTCCAACCGCCTATGGATCCGCATGTCGGGCGGTATTCCCATCCCCAACGGAAATATCCGCTCCATGATCTCCTTCAAAAAAGCCATGGAGGAGGTGCTGGAGAGCGAGCGTTGGATGCATTTTTACCCCGAAGGCTCGATGTGGCTGTTCTACCCGGACATCCGTCCCTTCAAGCCCGCGGTTTTCAAGTATGCAGTCAAGTATGATCGCCCCATTCTTCCCATCACCATGTCCTTCCGCCCGCGCAAGGGGCTGACCAAGCTCTTTACCAAAAAACCGCAGGTGGATCTGCACGTGGGCGAGCCGCTGTTTGCAGACAAGTCACTCTCCCCTGCCGAAGCGGCAAGAGATTTGCAGGCGCGCGCCTACCATATCATGCAGGAAATGAACGGCATCCATCCCGGTGACCCCAATTACCGCGTGGATCAAAACCCGGATAATTATCAGAAAACGATGTGAATATGAAAGAAATCCTTTACGACGTGGCCATCATCGGCGCGGGCCCTGCGGGCTCAACCTTTGCCTGCGAGCTTGCCGCGCGCAGGTCGAATGCGCACATTTTGCTGATCGACGGCCAGAACGAATCAAATGCCAAGCCCTGCGGCGGGCTTCTCTCCCCCGATGCACAAAAGGTGCTGGCGGAATTTGAGCTGACGCTGCCAAACGCGGTGCTTGCCGATCCGCAGATCTTTTCGGTGCACACCATTGATCTGACCGCGAACGTCACGCGACTGTATCAGCGACACTATCTCAACATGGACCGCCTTGCCTTTGACCGCTGGCTGCTCTCGCGCTTACCCGAGCACGTGCATGTGCTAAACGGCAGATGCACGGCCATCCAAAGAAACGACGCTTTTGAGCTGACCGTGCAAACAACACACGGCACGCAGCGCGTCAGTGCCCGCGCCCTGGTAGGTGCAGATGGAGCATCCTCGATCGTGCGGCGCATGTTCTTTACAAGGCAGCCCTACAAATACGTATCC
Source organism: Clostridia bacterium (assembly GCA_017408625.1). The sequence continues at coordinate 4,535 of JAFQUG010000387.1, forward strand.
ATTCAACAATGGTTTGCGGGCAGCGACCCGAGCATTCCCGCCTACGCATGCATTTTTGACAAACAAACCAGCGACTCCTGCTCCTGGCTGATCCGCAAGGACGATTGCACCATTTTCGGCGGTGCGTTTGCAAAATCGGGCAGCCGCGAGGCATTCGAGGCGCAAAAGGCGCGCCTTGAGCAGCATTTGGGCATCTCTTTTGGACACCCGCTCAAAACCGAGGCCTGCCAGGTCTGCTCGCCACGGCGCATGCGTGACTTTATCACAGGCAAGGATAGCGTATACCTTGTGGGCGAGGCGGCGGGGCTGATCAGCGCAAGCTCGTTTGAGGGCATCAGCTCGGCTATGCTTTCAGGACGCATGCTGGCAAAGGCCTTTGAAAAAGAGAGTGCGCAAGGCATTACCAAGGCATACCGGCGCGCAAGCAAGCGTTTGCGCTTCAAGCTTTATACCAAAACGGTCAAGAGAAAAATTCTGTGCTCCCCTGCGCTGCGCTATCTGATTATGAAAAGCGGCGTGCAGAGCGTCAAAATCTACAGGAGGGATCGGTCATGATCATTGAGACAAACGTTACCAAGCTGCGCGACCCCTATATTGTGGTTGCGGACGGCATCTATTACGCATACGGCACGGGCTGGCAATGCTACGTCAACAAAAGCGGAACGCTTGACGGCGAATGGGTCAAGTCCTCCGTCTCTCCCACCGTGGTCGTACCGGAGGATTTCGAGAAGCAGAACTGGGCCCCCGAGGTACACGCGGTAGATGAAAAATACTACATGTTCACCACCTATTTTTCCTCCAAAACGCAGCACCGCGGCTGCAGCGTATTTTGCTCCGAGCACCCCGAAGGACCCTTCGTGCAGATCTCGGACGGGCACTTCACGCCAAATGATTGGGACTGCATTGACGCAACGCTGTACATCGACGAGGACGGTCAGCCCTGGAGCATTTTCGTGCATGAATGGACCTGCCGCCCCGACCACGTGGGTCTGATGTCGGTAGCCAAAATGTCGGACGATCTGACGCACCTTGTCAGCGAGCCCGTGGATCTGTTCCGCGCGGACGACGCACCCTGGGCAGCTGCAGGCGTGACCGACGGCTGCTTTCTTTGGCGCACCAAGGGTGGCAAGCTGCTTATGATCTGGTCGAATTTTGCCAAGGACGGCTACTGCGTGGGAATTGCCGAGAGCGAGAACGGCAGACCCGACGGCCGCTGGATTCAGCGCGACAAGCGTCTTTACGGCAAGACCGATGCAGGCTACCCCTACGACGGAGGCCACGGCATGATCTTTGCCGACACAGACGGTTATAGGTCGGATATACGCCAAAGTCCTCAATATACCCGTGTCTCCATTGGCCCTCACCCTGCCAGGAGGAGTCACACATATGCAATACAAAGCGTTTTTGATGCCATTCTCCGCCTTCTCTGCCAATGCCCGTCACGTAGCCCGAGGAAAGTCTGTCCAGCACAATGCTCTCACTACCCGTATTGTGCACGGAGGTAATGCATTCGTAGGTGCTGTCGTCAAAAGGCTTGCAGTCCACCTTCACTTCTGCGTCGTATCCCGTAAGGCGGTATGTATAGGTATTTTCTTCGATTTTGATCGGTTCGGAGGTCATGGCCTCGGTCTGTCGGCTGTGATAATCGTCGTTGTGCGCCGCATTGACGCTCAGATAATAAAGAGGGTGGTTGCAAAGCATGATCGTACTCCTTCCACAGTAGTACCATAATCATACCCTACAACCACCCCTTTGTCAAGACTCAGGGCCAAAAAAACCCGACCAATGCACTCCCGATCGCGCCCAGGATCGCCGAGGCGGCATAGCCCAGCACATGCTCGATCAAAAGCCCGGGTCTTGACTCAAGCGCGCTGATGCGATCCTCCTGACGCTGAGCAAGCTGATCGTACCTGTCCACCATCTCTGTCAGCTTGATGGTACACTTTTCCAGGGCGTCGATCTGATCCCCATGCTTGCCAAGTCTTGTCTCAATGCGATCGTGCCTCTCGCGGCAAAGCTCCTGTCTGTAATCCGTCTGATTGCTCTGCATCTTACTTGTACTCCTTGATCAGGCTAAGCAGGCGGTATTCCCCATCACCGTCGATACGAATGCCGAGCGTATGGCATGCACGCGGCTGCAGCGGCACGTACCAGAGTCGTGAGCCCTCGCATTCCAAGGTCGCGCGCTTCTCCCATTCCCCTCCATCGTAGCTGACCGAAAGCGTCAGAGAGCTGCCAAGCTCACAAAGCACGCGCACACCAAGGCGCACGGGCACGATCTCTCCGCGTGCATCATCGGTCAGCGGATGAAATTCTATATAAGACGAGGCAGGTCCTTGCACGATGCCATGCCCCGTTTTGTCTTGTCCTATGATGTATACGACGTTGTCCGAGCCGCAGGCATACACGTCACCCGCCAGATATCCGAGATATTGGATATTGGCACCGTCCTCCAGGTGCCACGCCTCTGTGACCGTGTCATATACGTAAAGCGCGCGCACGCCCTGCTCGTCCTTGGCACTCAGATAGTATTTTCTGCCGTCCGTCGTCGCAATCCCCTCGCTAAGGCTTTTTCCAAGGCTCTCGGAGATCACCCGTGCACTGCTGCCGCTGCAGCAGACCACACCGTTGGCAGAAAGATAAATCATATCCCCGCCAACCGAGCAAAGCGATGCACCGCTTCCCTCCATTACCCCCGAGAGTGCCGTTTCCATAATGGAAAAGTTGGCGGGACTGTCGCCGTATACCTCCACCATGCTGTTGCTTCTGAAAAAGACCGGTCAGCCCGCATGCATCACGCAAGCGGTAAAGGGCTCACTGCCCGGAACACGCAAGCAAAAGCTGCTCTGCTCGTCACCGTCGTAGCGAAACCAGTTGGTCACGTCTCCCGGAGCTGTTGCGTAAATGGTATCCTTGCTGTATCCCCAGAGTCTGCCGGAGCAGGAAAACAGTCCACCCATGGGGTACGGGGCATCTATGATCAAGGTGCAGCTTGCAATATCCTCCGCAACAAAGGAATTTTCGTCAAATCGCAGGTAGTATTCCTCCACCTTTCGAATGGTATACGCACCGTCGTTGTGCTCTGAGCCGCTGAGCAGGATCGAATCTCCCGGGGAGAAATAATCAAGGAAATTGAAATCCGTGCAATACAGCGTATTAAACTTGACAGCGCGTGCAACGCCGTCCTCGTCCACGTAGTCCTGATTCTGTACGATCACGTTTGCAAGCTTGAGATTGACGTATCTTGACCGGAGCAGATCGGTCTTTTTGTCGTACACGCGGAAATCGGGCAAGATCAGCAGCTGATCTCCCAGCATACCCAGCACCTTGGGGTATTTATTGACGTTGCCAAGCACGCGCACTTTATTCTGGGAAAGTGCCTTGTACATCTCACCGTTACAGGCAAGATACAAATCTCCCGCGCAGGTCATTCCCTGCACGCTCCCTGCAAGCCTTTGCCAGATCCGCCTGGGCGGGCGGGAGAGCAGCGCAGGGTGCTCATCCCCGCTAATATTCTCCCCCGCAAAGTAAGTGCGATCGTTCCCTTTGTGTCTGTGCCAAAGCCCTTTGGTAAAATCGTGATCGATTTGTCTGTAGGTTTTGGATTTTTCAAGAGTCGGCAGCATCACGCATCCTCCTCGATGCTGCCGTTTTTCACGGAGCGCACGTTTTCCTTGGAAATCTGCAATAGCGTGTATTCCAGATCCCGCACCAGCTTATCGTAGCTGCGAGCCAGCAGAAGCACAGCTTCACCGACAGGCTTTGCCCGTACGGCACTCTCCAGCCCCTTATTTCCAAGCACCGCTTTTGCCATATCAGCCAATCCCCCTGCTCTTTGCAATAAAGCGGCTCTGCTCAGCCTCCATCAGCCTTGCCGCTTTGGTGTCCTGGATCTCGGACTGATCCAGGACAAGCGCGAATTTGCGCTTGATCTTTACCCATTCTCCCCTTTTGATGACGCAGTTTTTTCCGTTGATCGCCACGTACACGTCATCCTTGTATCGGTCGTTGTCGCGAAACAGCTTGATGGCGATATATTCTTCCAAGTATGCCTGTTCGGCGGTCTGTGCTTTCATACCGTCTCCTTTCTACTTATCGGTCAGTCCTGATTGTCAAAGGTAGAGGCGGTCTCGATTCTGACCATAAATGCCTCCACCAGACGCACTGTGACCTTGGTTGCCTTCCAGCCCACGGTAGCGCGCTGATTGAGCGGGTCTGCCGTGCCTGCGCTGCCAAGCTGCTTGACGATCAGCTCAAGGCCGCCGCCTGTGAGCTCGGTCGTGCCGTACGCATTCTCACCAAAGACCATGGTTGCATAAACGTCACGTCCCCAAGCACCTGCCTCACCGGGATAGATCGCTTCGTCATCTCTGCAGGTCACGTTTGCAGCGGTGCTCTTGGTGCTGTCGGTATACAGCGTCAGCGTATCTGCCGTATTTGCACCAACGTATGCACGGGTAGAGCCGACCAGCACGTATCTGCCAACCAGTTCGCCATCGGCAACGCAGCCACCGTCGAAGGTGATCACGCTCGCACCGTCATAGCCATCCGCACAGTTGACAGTCAGTACGCGTGCGTCGGATGCCAGATCCTCTGCATGAAATACCTTTGCCTCGCTGGATTCGATAAAGCGGACGCCCTCGATCTTGCCGATCTCGCCCTCCATAATATTGGAAGGATCAGCGTACTGATTGGGAGTCTTCCAGTTGGGATCGCTCATCAGATCGTACGCGCAGTCGGGATGCACGATGGCAATGTACGATCCCTTGATCTTTTCCGCATTCTGATTCTTGAGGAATCTGACCGCGCGGCGCACTGCATTCACAGTCAGATAGTGGTTGTTCTCCGCAAGACCGCCCACAAGCATATATCTGGCAGGAACGGCATTCTCTCCGTACTGCACGTTGGTACCGCCGGCCAGCACCTCACGGGTGATGGTATCCAGCGTTCTGCCGGCCTGAGAGCCAAGCAGCTTGGTCGCCATGCACAGGTTGTTGTCAATGGCGGTCAGGATGAGCAGGTCGGTCAGCTCCACGTAACCGCCGTACTGCGCAACGGTCGCCTCCAGCACCTCCATGCTGATGCTCTGCCCTTCGGGCGTCACGCCCTCCTTGATGGGATCGGTCAGCTTGGGCAGCGG
>JAFQUG010000388.1 GCA_017408625.1 Clostridia bacterium
CAATGACCTTGTCGATCTCGGTATACAGCATCTCGTCGGTCACGGTCATGGAGACCACCAGCACTGTCGCCTCGGCCTTTGCCACGTTGCCCGATGCGTCGGTAACGGTATAGTACACGGTGTAAGAGCCCTCACGGTTGACGTTGACACCGGAGGAATCCACGTCCAGTCTGATCTCGCCCGCGCAGTTGTCGGCAAGCGAGACGTGATTACGCCAAATAATGCCCTCGCCGATATTGCATTCGATGTCACGCGCCTCAATCGTGGGCGGCACGTCGTCCTTGCAGGGGGTCAGCACCACGTCGTATACGGGAGATTTGTTTCCGCTGGCATCGGTATATTGCACCTTGACCCCGTAATCGGTATAGGAAGTGAAATCGGGCAGGTCGCCTACGTATTCACCCGTATAATTGTCAACCTCGGTGGTGGACTGTACGAAATACTTGGGATCGGGAATGGGCGTGCCGACTGCCCAGTAAACCTGACGCAGCTGCATGGTGGGTGCTACGGTGTCCTTGACGGTCAGCTTGACCTTGATGGTCTTGTCTCCGCTGATCACGGAAAAGGTGTATTTACCTGCATGATTGACGCAATCCGGATCAAAATCCGCACCAAACGCAGCAGTCGCGTCGCCTGTCAGATCAGCGGGCGTGATCTGCTCCCCTGCTTCGATGGTGGCCTGCTTGGCGCAGCCGGAAAACAGACAAAGTGCTGACAAAAGCAGCACGAAAACAGCAACGTATGAAATATATCTGCAACCCAAACGGTTCATGTCAAAGTCCTTTCGGGCACGGCATAGCCGCACACCCCCATGATAATATAGTGTATATTATTATAACATTACATACACAACGTGTCAACAGGGTTGAGGGGCTTTTTTGAAAAATGCGCGCAAGTGCCAAACGCGCCTGCCCGTCATTACAGGTTACGCAAACCGTCCGTAGGGGGCGACGTCCTCGACGCCCCGGGCAGGCACAATGAACTTGTTACGTTACGAAAAGACTTGTTTATGTAGGCCGGGGCGTCGGGGACGTCGCCCTCTACCGATGGACATATCGCGGGTCCAAAGCAACGGAACGGACGAGCATTGGTCGTCCATACTGAACCAACAAAAATCCCCTCGGCAGGCACACCTACCGAGAGGAAAATTGCAATGCAACTATTTTTTCAAAGGAATTTCAAACGATCGGTGTGCCGATCGGGGGGATTACGGATAAATGACTTCGATTTTATCCTCTAACGTATCACTGAAATAGAAGTAGACCTCAACTCCCTTTTCAAGGACGTAATGCTCAATAAAGTGATAATCTTCACCCTCGCGCAACTCGTTGCTGCTTTCTTTTACGCTGTAATACTGATCGTTGATGACCAACCACCAGCCTGCGGTATCGTCCTGATCATTATAACCGCGCACTTCAAACACCATATATTCGGATCTGATTGCCATAGTGCCACAGCTGACACCGCCACTGTATTCCTTGCTCCAAGGGTGGAATCCAAGGTGATCGTTACACAGCTTGGCAAAGCCCTTCAGCAGAAGATCATGCGAGGTAAATGATGCCTCAGCCTGCGCGCGTGCTGCCTCTTTTCTGTCAAGGAAATTCTCATAAGCCGCCATCTGCGTTTCATCAAAAGTTGCCAACACATCCTCAGTAGGCATTTCCGCATTTACATCGTCATATAAATCATATGCGTAAGGGTTGACCCAATTCTCTTCTCCCTCTCTTGCAAGATCGGAGATATCATATCCTGCCTCATCGCTTACATAAAGAGAGGTATCGATCCACTCATCCCGTGAAGCGGTGCTGCGGATGGACTTGATCGTGTCATGATAAGCGAAAAATGCATCACGCTTTTCGGTGTCGATTTGGCCGTTCTCATCCACAAACGACTCTGCATACAGATTAATAGGCTTTCGAATGGTGTACTGTGCTGCTTCCTTTTCAAACATCTCAAAATTGGACAGTGCTTGATCGAAAGTCTTGTTTGTCATCAGATGCAGGTCATGTGCAAACATATAACGGAATGCAGCCATATAAATGCTGCCCGCTGCAATGATCTCGCCCTCGGGATTGTAGACGGTATAGTCGATAAACGTATCCCTGTTGCAGCCGGCATCTCTGTAACCCACGTGCTGCGAATAAAACCACGAAAGGCTCTCGTCACCCTTGAGCGTCAGCTCGCTGTCTGCGAAGTGTGACAAATAAAAGAGATCCCATTTGCCGCCGTTATCATCCACGTACTGATACATCATCTCACCGTACTCGCGCGCCTGTTTTACCTGTCCTAACGCACCGTAATCGCAGCTGAGCTTGACAGTATTTTCCGCACCGCAGTTCAATGTGATGATGGGCATTGGCGCGGTAAAATATTCATCGGTTTCGTCGAACGAAACACCGCTGTTCTGACCGGGCATACTGATCAGGCCGTCGTCATTCACCGTAAAACCGGAATACGAAATATTGCCCAGACTGAGCAGCTGCGCAACGCCGGGATATTTCATCACGTCCTCAATGGGTGGAATATCGGTGGTGTCCGCACCCTGCGTGCCCGTACTCTCCGAATCGGTCGTCACACCCGGAATTTCGCCCGGAATATCCTCTCCGAGCATCATGGGGGCAACGATCAGGGCGGACGCCAGCGTAGTAATCAGCAATGCTGCCGCAAGCACCACTGCAACACGCGCCTTGCCCGATGCCAAGAAACCCTTTTTTCTGCGCGGCTGCATGCAAGCGGCGATCTGCTCCTCGTCCAGCTTACCCAGCGCGTCTATGAGCTTATCTGTTTTTTTGTTCATAACAATCTCCATGCCGCCTTTGGCGGCTCAAATAGTGATGGAAACTTCACCGTGGAGCTTTGCTCCAAAAATGGGCCGAGTCCCATTTTTAGGTGAAGTTTATGCGTGAATGGTTGTGTATAAAGGAATATAACGTGAACTTTCACGCTATCCTCCTATTCTGTGTTGCCTTACAATCGGATATTGTTTTCATGTAAGCATTTCCGCAGTCGCTTTCGCATGCGGACAAGGCGCATGACAACGCTTGATTCGCGTATCCCAAACTGCATAGCGATCTCCTCATTGGTCATGAAACGGAAATATCGCATCAAAAACATATCGCGGTCACAAGGCTTTTGCCCTTCAAGGAAAAGGCGCATGCAACGGTTGATTTCCTCCGAGTCACTCTCGGCCTCGGTTTGACGATCGGGTAAGCATTCCTCCAGTTCTTCAAGTGAGCTCAGGTATTCACTCCCCGCTCTTCTCTCGGCTTGGTTGTAGCGCACGCGGTCGATGGCACGACGGCGCACGATGCCGCCAAGAAAAGCCGACAGCTGCTTGGGCGACGCAGGCGGAACAGCGTTCCAAAGCTCTAAGATCGCATCGTTGACGCATTCCTCGGCATCCTGCTCCGAGCCCGTGATACGCAGGGCGATCGAATGCATCAGCGCACCGTATTTACTTTGGGCTGCCCGCAATGCAAATTCATCCCGTCTGCAAAGCAGCGCGATGATCTCGTCATCATCCGGCATTCGATCCCATGCATTTCCATCAAGGATCATGTCCTCTCCTCCTTTTCAAGCATTTGGCACATGTGCTTCACCCTTAAGAACGAAACAAAACGGCTTTGACAACACATTTTGGGTAATTTTTGTTAAAATTCTTCACATAATGGAATACAAGAATGCAAACCGTCCGTCGGTAGGGGCTGACGTCCTCGACAGCCCGAGCAGGCACAATGAACTTGTTACGTTACGAAAAGACTTGTTTATGTAGGGCGGGCGTCGGGGACGCCGATCCCTACGAAAAGTTCAAGAAAACCCTTGCTGTGCAAGGGTTTTCTGTCACAATTATTTTATTTTTTCAAAACTTTCATTAGATACTGTCCCGTATAGGACTTCTCGCACGCGGCGATCTGCTCGGGGGTGCCTGCGGCCACCAGCGTGCCGCCGCCGTCACCGCCCTCGGGTCCTAAATCAATGATATAATCCGCGCACTTGATGACGTCCATATTATGCTCGATGACCAGCACTGTATTGCCGCCGTCCACCAGTCGCTGCAAAACACCCAGCAGCTGTGCCACGTCGGCGGTATGCAAGCCCGTAGTGGGCTCGTCCAGCACGTAAATGGTCTTGCCCGTATCGCGTCTTGAAAGCTCTGTTGCCAGCTTGACTCTCTGCGCTTCACCGCCCGAGAGCGTGGTAGACGACTGACCGATCTTGATATATCCAAGTCCGACGTCCTGCAGTGTTTTGAGCTTGCGCACGATTTTTGGCAAGCCGTCAAAGAAGGTCACGCCCTCCTCGACCGTCATATCCAGCACGTCGTAAATACTCTTTCCCTTGTACTTGACGTCCAGGGTATCGCGGTTGTATCTCTTTCCCTTGCAAACGTCACAAGTCACGTACACGTCGGGCAAAAAGTGCATTTCAATGCAGCGCACACCGTCGCCCTCACAGGCCTCACAGCGGCCGCCCTTGACGTTAAAGGAGAATCTGCCCGGTCCGTAGCCCTTGGCCTTGGCGTCCTTGGTCTGTGCGAACAGATCGCGGATGTCGCCAAACAATCCCGTATAGGTGGCGGGGTTGGAGCGCGGCGTTCTGCCGATGGGGCTTTGGTCAATGCAAATGATCTTATCCAGATGCTCGTCCCCTTCCACGCGCTCATGCTTACCGGGATAGGTGATGGCGTTGTTGAGTCTGTCTGCCAGCACGGGATGAATGATGCCGTTGACCAGCGAGGATTTGCCCGAGCCGCTCACGCCCGTCACGCAAACAAAGCAGCCTAAGGGAATCTCCACGTCCAGCTTTTTGAGGTTGTGCTCCTCTGCGCCAAAGACGCGCAGGAAATTGCCGTTGCCGGGTCTGCGCTGTGCGGGTACGGGAATGGATAGTCTGCCCGACAGATAGCCCCCGGTCAGTGAGTTTTCATTCTTTGCGACCTCTTCGGGAGTGCCGCAGGCCACGATCCGACCGCCGTGCACGCCCGCGCCCGGGCCTACGTCAATGATATAGTCGGATTCGTGCATGGTCTCCTCATCGTGCTCGACCACGATGACCGTGTTACCAAGGTCGCGCAGCGTTTTGAGCGTGGCGATCAGCTTGGAATTGTCACGCGAGTGCAACCCGATGCTGGGCTCGTCCAGAATATACAGCACACCTGTCAAGGCAGAGCCGATCTGCGTGGCAAGTCTGATGCGCTGCGCCTCACCGCCCGAAAGCGTGCCCGCCTTGCGCCCCAGCGTCAGATATCCAAGTCCTACACTGACAAGAAAACCGAGTCTTGCGCGAATCTCCTTGAGAATTTCTCTCGAAATGACCGCGTCACCGCCCGTAAACTGCAGCGCATTGATAAATTCCAGTGCGTTTTCTACCGACATGGCGCAGAAATCGTGGATATTGAGTCCGCCAACCGTAACGCCCAGCACCACGGGAGAAAGACGCTTGCCGCCGCATACGGGGCAATCTGCCTCCTGCACGAACTGCGTATAATATTCCTTACCGAACATGCCGCCGTTCTTCATGCGGCTCTCGACCATTTCCAGGATGCCGTGGAAGGTGGTGGTCTGCTCGTGCGTCTGTCCGCCGAAATGGCGCGTGATTCGGTAAACGCGATCGCCCGTGCCGTGCAGCAGCGCGTCCAGTGCGTCCTTGCCGTATTCGCGGATGGGCATGTCCAGATCAAAGCCCGCGACCTTGCCGACCTCCGCAAACAAAGGACCGTTCCAGCTGTCCTCCTCCAGGGTTTTGAAGCCGTTGACCGCGATCGCACCGCCGCGCAGCGAAAGACGCTTGTCCGGAATGACCTTGGCGGCAGATACGGTCTGCATTTCGCCAAGTCCCGCACATACGGGGCAAGCACCCGTGGGGTTATTGAAGGAAAACATGCGGGGCTCCAGCTCCCCGATCGAAATGCCGTGCTCCTCACAGGCATAGCTTTGCGAGAAAGAAAGCTCGATCGGCTTGCCCTCTCCGCGCGGCACGGTCACGATCAACAGGTGTCCCTCCGCCAAATTGAGCGCAGTTTCCACCGAGTCGCCAAGTCTGGAGCGTACACCCTCCTTGAGCGCGAGTCTGTCCACCACGACCTCAATATCGTGCTTTTTATTCTTATCCAGCGAGATGTCCTCGCCCAGATCGTAAAGGCTGCCGTCGATGCGCACGCGGGCGTATCCGCTCCTCTTGGCATCGGCCAGCACCTTTTCATGCATACCCTTCTGCGCGCGCACCACGGGTGCAAGCACCAAAAAGCGCTCCCCCTCGGGCAGCTCGCAGATCTTATCTATGATGGTGTCTGTGCTCTGCCGTCTGATCTCCTTTCCGCAGATCGGGCAATGCGGCACACCCACGCGTGCATAAAGCAAGCGCAGGTAGTCGTAGATCTCGGTCACCGTACCCACAGTCGAACGCGGGTTTTTGGAGGTAGTCTTCTGGTCAATGGAAATAGCGGGGCTCAGGCCGTCGATGGTGTCCACGTCGGGCTTGTCCATCTGACCGAGGAACATTCGTGCATAAGAGGACAGCGACTCGACAAAGCGGCGATGCCCTTCCGCATACACGGTATCAAAGGCCAGGGAGGATTTTCCCGAGCCCGAAAGGCCTGTCAGTATGACAAGCTGATCACGCGGGATCTCCACGTCAATATTCTTAAGATTATTGACGCGCGCACCGCGAATGACAATTTTTTGAAGCTTCATGTGTGACTCTCTTTTTATTCCTTGATATGCTCGCACGCGCCGACACCCAAAGTGCTGCGCAGGCGATGAATCTGCTTTTGTGTGATATAGGTAGTGGATCTGATCTTTTTCTTTCCGTTCTTCATGCAAAAGGCAAGTCCGATCTCTTTGTATTTCGTCTGATCCTCCGAGATGCGATTTCCCTTTTGATCACATGGGTAAATACCCATCAGCTCCTGCAGCTCGAAGTGGATGACCGTGCCCTGTGCGTCCTTTCCCGCAACCACAATGCCATCTGCACTCACCTTAACTGCCTCCAGCAACAGCACAAAGGCCTCATAGGCAGTATATAGCGTAAACAAGCCCAAAAACGGCAGCAAAATATAGCCGATGAAATTTTCAAACAAGCCCAGCGCATACCCGCCGCATAACAGCGCAAGCTCACCTGCAAGGATCAAAACCATCCAAAGAAGATATTTGCCGTTGATCAGCGGAATGCGTCTTTTTTTATTCTGTTTCATGTTTGTCTCCTCCTTGGATTCTCTTGATCTGATCGCGCAGATATGCTGCCTTTTCAAATTCCAGCTTGGCTGCTGCCTGACGCATCTCTGTCGTCAGCTCGGCGATCAGCTTATCCTTTTGCTTGGCAGGCATTTTGCCCTTGACAGCCTGCTCGGCTCTCGAGCCCTGCTTGCCGCCCGTGGGAGACGCCATATCGATGACGTCGCGGATATCCTTGACCACCGTGCGCGGCACGATGCCGTTGGCGCGGTTGAATGCGTCCTGCTTGGCGCGACGCCGCGCAGTCTCGGTAATGGCTCTTTGCATTGAGCCGGTGATCGTATCACCGTACATGATGACCTTACCCGACGCGTTACGTGCAGCACGGCCGATGGTCTGGATCAGCGAGGTCTCACCGCGCAAAAAGCCTTCCTTGTCGGCGTCCAGAATGGCCACCAGCGACACCTCGGGCAAGTCAAGTCCCTCGCGCAAAAGGTTGATGCCAACCAGAACGTCAAAGACGCCCATACGCAGATCGCGGATGATCTCCATGCGCTCCATGGTCTCCACGTTGAAGTGGATATAGCGCACGCGCACGCCGTTCTGCTCC
>JAFQUG010000033.1 GCA_017408625.1 Clostridia bacterium
AGTCTATCGGGGTTAATTATTTGTATACTGCGTCGCAATTATATCTTTTTGGACCGTCGAGGACGCCGGTCCCTACAAGGAGAAATCAAACTTCCTTATGAGAAGGATCCCTTTCTCTGTCGGTTTTTCTTATTATCCAATCAGCATACTCAGGTACGAATGATTCTGAATAAACACGTCGTTTCCAAGCATCATCCGCAGCGTAAGTCCGCTGACAACGCAGCCTCTGCCGCTTGGGTTGAACAAATAGTATCTGTCATCCCATTGGTAGGCGTGATTCCCGCGGATATCGCTGTAACGCCACGTGACGCGCACGATTCCGTATACCTTGCCGCCCACCTTGCGGTAAGTGCCCTCGGCATACACATAGTCAAGATTGAGATTCTTTGTAGCGATCATGTGTGGGGGCTTGATCCGGGCCAGATCCAGCCGCGCAATCGCAGACCCGATATCGGGGGCTCCTGCAAGATCGTCCGCTGTGTACTGCACGCCGCCGGTGGTCACGTGGCCTTTTTCATGATTGACACCGCCAATCCAAATGATCTCCTCGGTGGTCACACCGTTGATCAGACGCGTATACGTTGCAATGACCCGATCCTTTTTGGGCGTGACGGTATGCATGAATACACTTGTGCCGTCGGGCTGAACGTATTCTCTGATTTCCCTTGCCTGCTCAGAAACAAACACGTCGTCCGCGGTGACGTAGTCGCACCCGTTTTCCGTCACGTGCCAGTTCTCCTCATCGTTTGCCAGCAGAAGGATATTTTCCTTGACCTCGGCAAGGGTAGAATGGCGGCTTGCGGGATAGATGCTCGGGGAGGATTGAAAATCCAGGATCGTATTCCAAATGCTCTTGCTTTGGGTAAGTGCAGTCAGATGATCTGCTCTGTCCCAAAAGCCCGCATCCACCTTGCCATCCCGAAAAGCGATCACACAGCCATGGCCCAGATCTCTTGTCGTTGGAACCTCGAACATATTGGGAAAATACTCCACCTTGCCCTCGGTTTGGTTGATCAACACGTAGTTTTCAATTCCAACCTGCTCCAGCGACATGATAAAACGATCATAGCCGCTGAAAATCTCAGTATCATAATACGGATAACACAAATAAATATACTCAGGCAACCCTGCGCCGCGGATCTGATCGACCACGCGCAGCTTGACAACGTGACAGGCATTGTATGCCCACGACCATGCAAGGTTATAATACGCATCGGGCAACACCTCGGCCACCTCGACCTCCAACACCGTCTGAATATCAAAGGCGGGCTCGTAGATCTCCATATTGTCGCCTCCTTGATCGGACGCATTTCCGTGCAGGCGCTGCGGGTGGTACGTCACGGTATCCGTGCCCTGCACCGTGCCAACCGACGGCACACGCCGCACAGCGGCTATGGTCACAATCAGCGCAAGACATGCCGCCAATGCACCGATACGCAGCCAAAGCTTTGTGCGCTTGGACCTTTTTTGCTTGCTTTGCAGCTCCCGATCCATGGAAACAAAGTGCTCCACCACGTCAGATTCCACGCAGCTCACACCGTCTAAAAATTCATTTTCTTTCACAGAACGTACCCCTCCTTTTCCAGATACGCTTTCAGATCGCGCTTGATCGCAGCGATCTCCTTATGCACCGTGGATTGACTGCAGCCCAATAATGTCGCGATCTCCCCGATCGGGCGCGAGATATAATATCGGCTCATGAAGATATACATCCTGCGCTCCGGAAGTGCGCGAAGAAACTCGCTGATCATGCGCCCGAGCTCCATGGCCTGCTCTTGTGAATCCGCATCCCGGTCAGTCAAAAACTCATTTACCTCGCTCAAGGACACGGTCAGCTCGGAAGAGACGCGCTTTTGTCTCTTTTTGGTCTTGTAGCAATCAATCGCTGTGCGCCGCATGATGGTAGCCAAAAATGCCTGCAGCGCAGTCGGTCTTGCAGGGGGAATGGTATTCCAGGCATCCAGGTACGTATCATTCAGGCATTCCTCGCAATCACCGGCGTCATGCACGATATTGTACGCAACGGAAAGCAAGAACGCGCGATATTTGGCATCGGTCTGCTTGATCGCACGCTCGTCACGCTGCCAGTACAGCTCCACGATCTGCTCGTCCGACATGTGCTCAACCTGCTTCTTTCCAAGTGCCATCTCATCCCTCCTTTTTGTTTTCTCAAAGGCCTTCACTATTACAGTCGACAAAACTCCGAAAAACTGTAAAAGATTCCTTTTTTATATACGATCGGGGACTGATGCATCAGTCCCCGCCATATTTTTCGCTCATACGTACCATCCGTGCGCTCGGATCTGCTCCTTGACCTCTTGTGCATCCGGCAGCAGCACGTGCAGCTCCTTGCCGTCCGAGAGGTACAGGTGCAGCTGTATCTCCTCAAAATCGTATTTGAGGATCTCGCTGTTCTGGATCTCCACGATCAGATACGGTCTTTTTTCCACCGAGACCACGTACAGCCCCTGCTCGCAAAAATACACGTTGCCGTTGATCAGCGACTTGCCCCACATGATATTGCCGTTTGCCTTGTGGTAATACGGAATTCTGCTGTCCTTCTCGACCTGCGCAAAGCGTTTGTTGTTGCGTCTCTCTTCCACGACCAAGGAAATATGCATAAAAGGCGGCGCAATGGCAAATGCAAGCAGCGCAAACAAAACTGCCATTTTTAGCGGCACCAAGAGCAGCGTCAGCACAAAGGTCAGCACACTGAAGATCACGCCGATAAAAATGGAAAATGCAATTTTTCCTTTCATATGCCACTCTCCTTTTTCCCTGACAAAAATGCGCACGCAGCCAAATATCCGAACGTAATCACCAACCCAAGCAGTACGCCGCCCACAATATCAGTCAGCCAATGCACGCCGCCAAGCAAGCGACAAGCCACCGTGGCCATCGCGAGCCCGATCAGAAGGCCTACCGGAATGCCGATCAGCGCGCCCTTTTTGGGTCTTGCATGCAAATACGACGCCCCCATGCCCGCAACCGCCACCGCCAGCATGGCATGACTGGACGGATAAGATGCGGCAAGCTCGCCCTCGTCAAGCACGGGGCGGCAGTTTACCACAAAAATTTCAAAGAATACATACGCGGCAGCCAGCAGCACAAGCCCGCCTGCCATAACATAAAGCTCCTTGTCAGCGCGCAAAAATCCCTTGCGGCGAATGACCTGCACAAGCCCCGTGATGCCAAACGCGCCCACAGCTGCGATCATGCAAAGTCCGCAAATCTCGGACGCCTGCAAGGCCGCCTTGCGCTGCCCGATCGCCTGCCATACCTGTTGGTTCAGCGTGGCAAAGCCTACCTCTGCTCCGCTCTCGCCCGCAGCACGTACGTCCACAAGCAAAAGGCACACGGTCAGCACGGCAAATGCAAGCAAAAGCGCGGCGCAAACGCCCAAATATATATATCCTCTTTTTTTCATGTCAGTCCTCATTTTTTAAGTTTTTTCCATTATACCATATCCGTTCGCATATGGCAAGAGAAAATTCCATACCGTTGGTAGAATGAATAATAAAACCTTAACATATTGGCATCATTTCGCAAACAATCGGGTGGTAGAATATCGCCAGAACAAAAGAAAGAGGTATTTTATCATGAACAGAAACGATCAGGACTACGTAATCAGCAAAATTCGCAGCGCATACACCCCCAAGCAGAAGGACGCTCTGGACGAGCTCCGCCGCCTGGATGCGCAGGTCAGACGCCCCGCACAGGTATTTTCCTACGTGTTCGGCTCTGTTTCCGCTATCATCATGGGTGCGGGCATGAGCCTTGTGATGACCGATATCGCTGAGCTTCTCAGCATTGCAAACTCGCTGCCCATCGGCATCGCAGTCGGCATTGTCGGCATGATCCTGGCCATTGTCAACTATCCGCTGCACAATGCAATCCTGAATTCCCGCAAGAAGAAGTACGCTCCCGCAATCCTTGCGCTGAGCGACAAGCTCTCCCGCGGCGAATAAAATAACATGGAACAGGGCACGCTCTGTTCCATAATTTTTGCAAGCATGGAACAATTCTCGGGAAATACTAACAAAACCTTAACATTTGTATGATAGAATTATGATGTATGCCAAGAATCAGGAGGTTTTTCTATGTTTGCAATCCTTGTTGTGGAAGACGATACCAATCTGGGCAAAACGCTTTGCACCTTTCTTGACCGTAACGGCTACAGCGCCGTGCACTGCACAAGCGCACAGGATGCTTACGACGCCATGTATAAGCAGATGTTTGATCTGATCATCTCAGATATCATGATGCCCGGCATCGACGGCTTTGAATTTGCCGAGACCGTGCGCACGCTTGATAAAAATATTCCCATCATCTTTATGACCGCGCGCGACGACCTGGGCTCCATGCAGCGCGGCTATCTGACCGGTGCGGACGATTACGTGGTCAAGCCCGTGGATTTCAACGCTCTTCTTCTGCGTATTGGCGCGCTTTTGCGCCGCGCAGGCATTGCCGCGCAAAGAAAGCTGACCGTAGGCAACTTTACCATTGACCTTGACGAGCGCACCGCATATCTTGACGAGCAGGAAATTTCCTTGACCGCAAGAGAATTCAACATTCTCTACAAGCTGCTCTCCTACCCCAAAAAGACCTTTACCCGCACACAGCTCATGGACGAATTCTGGGATGCGGACACCGCCTCGGGCCCCCGCACCGTGGATGTTTACATGACCAAGCTGCGCGCCAAGCTTTCGGATTGTACGTCCTTTGAGATCGTGACCGTGCATGGGCTTGGCTACAAGGCGGTGATCAAATGAAAAAAGACTTTTTGCACAATATCACGGACTTTCTTTTCTCCTGCCTGATCTTTTTCGGGCTTGTGGGCGGTGTGGTCACGGCAACGTTTTACGTGTTCTTTGCCACGGTTTCGCTGCCCGAGGAGGACATCCGCGCGTTTGCCCCCGTGGTATTTGTCAACGTGGTGGTCATTTCGCTGATCTGTGCCATCGTGGATACCATCCGCCGCCGCGTAGCGGTGGACCGCCCCGCAAGACGCATCCGTGAGGTGCTGGACAGACTTGCCGCGGGCGACTTCAAGGCGCGCATTCCGCAAGAGTTCGTGCAGATCTCTCCCCCCCCTTTTGGCGAGATCGAACAGAATATCAACAAGCTGGCGGACGAGCTTTCGGGCATTGAAACGTTGCGCACCGACTTTATTGCCAACGTCTCACACGAAATGAAGACGCCGCTCTCAGTCATCAGCAACTACGGCACGCTTTTGCAAGACCCCGAGCTTGACGAACAAACGCGCATGGAATACGCAAAGCAGATCTCACGCACCTCGCGCCGCCTTGCTTTGATGATGACCAATATCTTAAAGCTCAATCGGTTGGAAAACCAGCAGATTTATCCCCAAAAGCAAACCTTTGACCTTGGTGAGCAGCTTTGTGAATGCCTCATACAGTACGAAGAGGTGTGGGAAAGACGCAACATCACGATCGAGACCGATATTGAAGACGAGGTGCTTGTTACAGAGGACGCGGAGCTGCTCTCGCTTGTCTGGAACAACCTGCTCTCCAACGCATTCAAGTTCACCGAGGACGGCGGCACGGTTTCGCTCTCCATGCACAAGGATGAGGATCGCGTAACCGTGACTGTCACCGATACCGGCTGCGGCATGACACCCGAAACCGGTAAGCATATCTTCGAAAAATTCTATCAGGGAGATACCTCCCGCGCTACCAAGGGCAACGGCCTTGGACTGACGTTGGTCAAGCGCGTGATCGACATCGTGCAGGGCGAGATCCGCGTGCAAAGTCAGATAGGCGTGGGCAGCACCTTTACGGTGATTCTCTTTTTGAGGTAACAATATGAAACACAAGCTCAAAAAAATCGGATTGCACCTGCTCTATCCGCATCCCTTACTGATCGTGCTGTTTGCAGCCATCTCTGCAGTGCTGCTGACCGTCACCTTTATGCGAAACCGCTCAGAGCATCCGGTCGCCTACGTAACCTATGTGTTCTCGTTCTATTCGCTCACAGTTCTTTGCATGCGCATTCCCACCGTCATCCGATTTATCAAGAATTTCAAGAAAAACAACAAATATCTGGTGCGCTACTCGGACGACGCCACGCTTCGCATCAAGATCTCACTTTACGGCAACTTTGCCTATAACGCAGCCTATGCCGTATTCCAGTTGGCTCTCGGCCTTTGGCATTCCTCACTCTGGTATTATGCTTTTGCAGCCTATTATATCATGCTTGCCGTCATGCGACTTTTCCTCTTGCGTGACGTGCGTTCCACTGCGCCCGATCAGGCTCTGAGGGCACAATGGCAACGCTACCGCTTCTGCGGCATCATGCTGGTGATCATGAACCTGGCTCTTGCGATCATCGTATGGATGATCAACGTGCAAGGATCTCAGACCACACATCACCAGATCACCACCATTGCCATGGCTGCCTCGACCTTTACACTCATGACCATGGCCATCGTCAACGTGGTCAAATACAGCAAATTCAAAAGCCCCCTCTTCTCTGCCGCCAAGACCATCAGCCTTGCCACCTCAGCCGTTTCGATGCTGACACTGGAAACTGCCATGCTGAATGCCTTCGGGTCTGCTGAGGATACACAGTTTAACGAGCTGATGCCGCTTTTGACAGGCCTTGCCGTCACTGCCTTTATCTTTGGTATGGGTATTTATATGATCGTACTTGCAAGCAAGAGGATCAAGAAAATTCAAATGATGGAGAATCAACGTGAATCAGAATAACGATCAACAGGAATTTATATACACGTACAGTGCAAAGGATCAGAGCGAGATCGATCGCATCCGTCAAAAATATATGACCAATCCTAAGGACGATAAGCTCAAGCGTTTGCACGATCTGGATGCCGGTGTGCATAGCCGTGCAAGTGCAGCTTCGATTGCTGTCGGAACGATTGGTGCTTTGATCATGGGCGTGGGTATGAGCACGGTTATGACCGAGCTTGGTCAAATACTGAGGCTTGGCGCGTTCGCCGCCCCCGTCGGCATTGCCATTGGCATTGTCGGCTTAGCCATTGCCATTTGCGCATATCCGCTCTATCGCGCCATCAGTGAGCACAGAAGAAAAAAGATCACCCCCGAGATCCTCTCGCTGCTTGACGAGCTGGATCGGGAAAACGAAAAAAAGGACTGAGAAATGGGGCTGAGGAATTAGCGGGAAAAACATAACCCGATATTCACAATAAACAGCCGCAGGGGACGGCGCCCTCGACG